>NZ_UHFN01000007.1:2100000-2290572 GCF_900459405.1 Streptococcus hyointestinalis | reverse complement strand
AGGCAGTCCTCTTGTGGATAAATTCAGTTTCTTTATTGTACCATAAGTTCACATAGTTTTCCACAGGCAAAAAAGGAAAAAATTTTTTCAAAAAGTTATCCACAAAATCAGTATTATCAAGTGTTTAGCTGATTTTTAATCAAAAAGAAAGCTAAATTTGTCATCAAAAAGTAACCTAAGAAGGCCTAGTTAGTTGCAACTGTGGACAAAAGGAGTAAACAGGTGTGTACTCGACTTATCCACAGGCTGTGAAAAACTTTCTTTGGTAGAATTCTCTGGGGTTTTCACGTTTTTATCTTGTGGAAAAGTAAACATAAAAAAAGAAGTTATAAACAGCTTATTTAAAACTGTTTATAACTCTGTTTAAATCGTCTAAGGTCTTATAGGTGATACTCAGTGTTCCTGAGCCGTCTTTTTTGGTGTGGATTTTGACGTCAAGCCCTAACTTTTCTGCTAGGGCACGCTCCTCGTGATTGGTAAAGAGATCCTTGCTTTCTTTTTTGTTAGGTGCCTTTGCTTTTAATTGCTTTTCTAACTGACGGACAGTAAGCTGCTCCTTTAGTACTCTTTGGTACCATGCAAGCTGAGTGTCCTCTTTTTCTAGGGTCAATAGAAGCCTGGCTTGCCCAGTACTGATGTGACCCCTTCTTAAGCCTTCTTGGATACTTTTAGGCAGTTGCAAAAGCCTGAGGCTATTTGTGATGTAGGGGCGTGATTTGCCCATAAATTGTGCTAATTCTTCATGGGTTAGCTCTTTTTTATTGATCAGTTGCTGGTAAGCCAGCGCTTCTTCTATGGGGTCAAGATCACTGCGCTGTAGATTTTCAATAATGGCTTGTTGCATACTCTGCGTGTTATCAAGCTGCTTTATGATGGCAGGAATTTCTGTTAGTCCTGCTAACTGCGATGCTCTTAGTCTACGCTCTCCTGCCACTAGCTCGTAGCCAAAAATATCAGATGGACGCACAATAATAGGCTGAATAATTCCATTTTGCCCAATAGAAGCTGCTAGTTCTTCTAATTCTTCTTGCTTAAAGTGAAGCCTAGGTTGGTAAGGGTTAGGGCTGATATCCTTGATAGCAATCGTTGTTAATCTGTCTTTGGTCATAAATTGTCCTAGTCATTTAAAGTATGATAAAAAGGTTGAGCATGCTCAACCTTTTTTGCGAGACGAGCTCGCTAATATTGTACTATATCTGAGTCAAAATCACTAGAAGAAAATCACTCGCTAGCAGAGCTAGAACTTGAGGTCAAATCTTTACTTGATTTTGTCAGTTTAATGTCAACGGTTTTCTTAGTTGTTCCACGGTAGAAGGTAACCTTGATAGTATCTCCGATGCTATGGTCGTAAAGGAGACTTTGGAGATCACTTGTTGAAGTAACGGCTTCACCGTCAATTTCAGTGATGACATCGTATTTTTCAAGTTTACCGCTAGCAGGCATACCAGATTGTACAGAAGCTACCACAACACCATTTGTCACACTTGTTGGGATATTGAGCTGGCTGATGGCGCTTGTTGATAGGCTGCTAAGGTCCGTCATGGAGATACCAAGAGCTGGACGGGTGACTTGACCGTTCTTTTCAAGCTGGTTGATGATTTTAACGACATCGTTTGATGGAATGGCAAATCCCATACCTTCGACAGAGTCCCCACTTGATAGACTAGATGATGATGTGCTTGAAATCTTACTTGAGTTGATACCGATGACTTGTCCTTCGATATTGATGAGAGGACCACCAGAGTTCCCTGGGTTGATAGCGGCATCGGTTTGGATAGCGTTTGTTGAGATGGTTTGTCCGCTGTCATTAGTTGTTGTCACGGTACGGCTAAGACTTGAGACGATACCTTGCGTTACAGAGTTGGCATAGTCTGTACCAAGAGGGCTTCCGATAGCGATAGCTGTTTCACCGACTTTGATGGTAGAAGAATTAGCAAATTCAGCAACGGTAATATCCTTCACTTTACTTGATTTAATCTTAACGACAGCAAGGTCAGAGTAAGTATCCGCACCGACTAATTCACCAACAACTTTTGTGCCATCTGAGAGCTGAATCTCGATTTGCTGAGCACCGTCAATAACGTGGTTATTGGTAACGAGGTAAGCAGTATCACCGTCTTTCTTGTAGATGACACCAGACCCTTCACCATTAACAGACAAGCCGTTATCTGTAGTATCAGAGCTTGAGCTATTGTCTTGGCTATTTTGACTATCACCGCCAAAAAGTCGTCCGTACAAATCTGAGCTAGAACTTTGTGTTTTTTGGTAATTGATAACCGAAACAACAGCTCCTTGCACTTTTTCGACCGCCTTAGTAGTGCTATTTGAATTATTATAGACCACCTTACCAGCAACTGTTGTTGAGTTTGAGCTGGAGTTAGAACCAAGAGGGGTTTGTAGGATAATAAGTGCTCCTAGAATACCACCGATAAACCCGATGATAATCACGACCAACCATTTTCCCCAACCTTTGAAAAATGTTGCGATAGACTTCATAAAAAACTCCTTAGTCAATTCATTTTTACTAACAATATATCAGCAGACTTAATTAGACCTTAAAGGTTCTCTTAAAAGTTATCCACAAGCTGTGGATAATAAATGAGTTTGAGGATTTCTTACGCTGTTATGCCACTTCTAGCTCCTAAAAATACTTTTCCACTTGTGGAAAAGCTGTTTATTTCCTGTTTATATGGTAAAATAAAAGTATGAAAGTAAAAATCATCACCGTCGGAAAACTAAAAGAAAAATACCTCAAAGAAGGTATAGCAGAGTATAGCAAACGTCTCAGTCGTTTTACCAAATTAGAGCTGATTGAGCTGCCAGATGAAAAGACACCTGATAATGCGAGTGAGGCAGAAAAAATAGCTATCATGGCAAAAGAGGCTGAGCGTATCTTAGCCAAAATCTCTGAGCGTGAGTATGTCATGGCGCTTGCGATCGAAGGACAGCAATTTCCTTCTGAGACCTTTAGTCAAACATTAGCCAATGCCACATTAAGTGGCTACTCGACTCTCACTTTTATCATTGGAGGAAGTCTTGGCTTAGCTCCTGAAGTCAAAAAAAGAGCCCACCAGTTGGTGAGCTTTGGCAAGTTAACCCTGCCACATCAATTGATGCGGCTGGTTCTTATCGAGCAGATTTACCGAGCCTTTATGATTCAGCAAGGTAGCCCTTATCACAAATAAAGGGCAGTAAAAAAATGATTCCAGCAGGATTCGAACCTGCGACCGTTCGCTTAGAAGGCGAATGCTCTATCCAGCTGAGCTATGGAACCACAACAACACTATTCTAACAAAATTGCCCGCTAGTGTCAATAAGCTTGCAACTAAATAGACTAGTATCAAAAAGCACCGATGAGCTGACTCATGGGTGCTTTTAAAGGATGTTAATGTCTTTCTTTGTGGCAAACAGCTTCTATGTTGTTACCATCAGGGTCAATAAGGTAGGCAGCATAGTAGTTAGGGTGGTAGTTTTCACGCAAGCCAGACTCACCATTACTTTTAGCCCCTGCTGCTAGCCCTGCCTGATAAAAAGCATCGACCTGAGCATGCGTATCCGCATGAAAGGCAATGTACTGAGGCTCAGCTTTCCCTTGGTTCAGCCAGAAATCACCCATTGGGTCACAATCATTAGGCTCTACAAAGCTAGCGGCTTGAGGAAAATTCGCTGCTAGTTGATAGCCTAGAGGTTGCAAAACCTTTTGATAAAAATCCTTGCTTTTTGTAAAGTCTTTGACCTTAATACCAAAATGATCAATCATAAGAGGTCCTTTTTCAAGGTCATTGTAACAAATTGGATAACCAGTGTCAACGAGCTTGAGACTAATAAAATCGGGATTTTTCTGGCAGTAGTCTTGAATGGGATTGACAGCGTGAAAAGAAAGGTGGCAACATTTAGGGTCTCTCTATTTGTGCCATCTCTTTTTTCCAATAAGGAAAAAAGAATGAAAAAAATAATTTTTTTCAAAAAAGTGCTAGACAAAAACTTTTTTTCTGCTATAATAGTAAGAGTGATAAGGACAGTTCCTTTTCTGGTCCGTTGGTCAAGGGGTTAAGACACCGCCTTTTCACGGCGGTAACACGGGTTCGAATCCCGTACGGACTATAGTAAAACTGCTTGGCAGTTTTTTATTTATCCGGCATAGCTCAGTTGGTAGTAGCGCATGACTGTTAATCATGATGTCGCAGGTTCGAGTCCTGCTGCCGGAGTGATAAGGCAACTAAGAGACGTTTTATAACGTCTCTTTTTTAGATTTAAAAATGAGCTATCAAAAAAGAGACAGGAATCCTGTCTCTTTTAATGGCTCTTTGTCAACTGTAGTGGGTGATGAAAAGCTATGTGCGAGAGAGAACGATTTTCGTTCTCTCTCTTTGTATGTTCAGAGTGATGAGAATTTTGGTTCTAAAGTTCTTAAAGTTACGAAAGCCAAACGCTTGTCGTTTGATGTCTTTGATAAGCTTGTTAGTGGCTTCCAGTTTGGCATTGGAATAAGGTTGCTTCAGAGCGTTGGTAATATAAGTTTCGTGCCTTAGAAAAGTCCGAAAAACTCTTGAAAAACTTGCGTTGACAGTACCCAAATTGTCGTGAATGAGTCCAAAGAAAGCCTTGACACGCTTCTCTTGAAAATGGAAAAGCAAAAGCTGGTAAAGTTCATAATAATAGCGGAGTTCGGGCGAAAAAGCTAAGGTTTTCTGGACAATTTCTCTAGGTGTCAGAGTTTGTCGAAAGGTTCTGGAGTAGAAAGCCTTGTCGGAGAGTTTTCTGCTGTCTTTTTGCAGGATTCTCCAGTGATTTTTCATGGCTCTGTAAGGAAGAGATGTCTTGTTAAATGCCTTCATGATGGCAATGCGAGTGGTCATCATGGCTCGACTAAGGTGCTGCACGATGTGGAAACGGTCAAGGACGATTTGAGCCTTTGGAAATAGTTTCCCAATGATAGGAATGTAGGCTCCCGACATGTCTACTGTGACCACTCTGACCTTCTCCCTAGCCTGTCTAGAATACTTGTAAAAGTGGTTTTTGATGGTCGTTTGGCGATTGTTTTCAAGAAGAGCAATGATTTTCTTGGTCTTAAAATCTTGCGCAATGAAAGCTAGTTTCCCCTTGTTTCTTGCGAATTCATCCCAGCTCAAGACCTCTGGTAAAGTCTCAAAGTTGTCCTTAAAAGTGAAAGCGTTCAGCTGCCTCTGGACGGTAGAAACAGAGACGTGGAGGCGTCTTGCGATGTCTGTATTGGTCTGTTTCTCGATGAGAAGCTGCGTGATTTTCGCCCAGACAGGCTGTGAGATTTGGCAATGTTTCTTGACCAGGCTAGTTTTGGCGACAGAAACCCTACGGCACGCTTTACACTGAAAGCGCCGCTTTCTGAGTTTTAGGACAGTTGCCATGCCTTGGACGTCTAAGATTGGGATGGTGGCAGGTCTTTGAAAATCGTATTTGATCATCTTTCCTTGACAATGAGGACAGGCTGGAGCGGGATAATCCAGCTCGGCTCTTATCTCGATGTGAGTCTGATGTTTGAGAACAATTGATATTTTGATGTTTAAGTCTTTGATTCCAATGAGTTTTGTGCTATTCTTAATATGTTCCATAAGTACCTCCTAATGATGGTTTAGTCGCTTTTCATTATAAGTCTTATGGGACTTTTTTCATACAGATAAAAAGCCCTATAACCTCTGAGGTGGCGTTACCCACTACAGATATTATAGAGCCCTTTTAATGTTTTACTCTTTTCTTTTGGACGTAGAGATAGCCAAGAAAACCACTGATACCAAGTAGAGAAAGACCGACTCCTGCTGTGAGCCCATTTGGCACAAAGGTGAGTGTCACTGTGTGTTTTCCTTTAGGAACATCAACCACCATAAAACCGCTTTGCCCCTTGCGTATGGTCGCTTTTTTTCCGTCGACTTTAGCAGACCAGCCACTATCATAGGGCAGTGTAAAGAAGAGAGAACTTGCTTTGTCTGCTTGATAGTGAGCGGTGACGTGATTGCTGTGGGTGCTAACAGAAACATCCTTTTGGTTTATAATCGTCATTGCTTTTTGGTAATTAGCAATATTCAGACCATAAAAGTGTGGTTCTTGGAAGCTGACACGCTGATTTTCTGGGAAGGTGATAGTAGCTGTGACGTCCTCATTGGCGACAAATTCTCCCAAATCAAAAAAGGTATAGGCATCGTCTGTGGTGTAATGAACTGTTTTACCGTTGATGGCGATAGCGACATTTTCTTGATTGGTATTTGAAAATAGGATATTTGGCATGCTGAGGTAGACTTGACTTTTCTCCGTTGTCCTAAAGCTGTAAGTGACAGAAGCAGTACCATTGTCTACTTGTTGCGTTGTTACTGTCTTGTCAAGCTGACTAGCTCCACTGACCAATTGAGACGATAAGCGAGAAAAATAGATGTCGTGAAGCCCAGTGAGCTGATTGAGAAGGGCAGTTTGATTGTCCAGTGTGTTGACAGTGAACTTGACATCTTTGTAAACGCCGTTTGTTAGGATGGCGAGTTGGCTAGCATTGCTATTTTCATATAGACTGACAGCATCTTCAGATGCGACTAGCGAAAAGCCGTACTTATTAGGAACATCCTCTGAAGCAAGCAGGTACTTGATACCAAACAAACTTTCAGCAATCAAGGTATTGTTTTGATAGCGTAGGTTGAGATTGGTACCAGTAGACTTGTACCCCAAACGGTCAAGCATGCTACTAGAGAGTCTGTTGCGAATAGATGAGAATTGTGAAATCCCATTGTAGCCAAATTTCATGCTGTCATTTCCTGTCTGAGGAAGATTACGCTCCGTTCGGAAAAAGGTCTTGGTTCTCTCTTTACTCAGAGCGACGAGTTTACTAATCTCTGTTAGTTGCCGTTCGTAGCCTTCTCTTGTTGGAAAGACCCATTCGTCTTTGACACCAGTAATCTGAGCGTGCGTGTTAAAGGTCACCTCTAAAACGGTGAACAGTAGGATAAAGCTGACAAAGATAGACTTTGTAAACCAGCCTTTTTTCCAGCTGATGATAAGCACTATGTAAACAAGTGTAAAGTTCATCGTAAAGATAAAGAGGTAGCCTGTCAAGAAAGGATAGTGTTTTCTTGCGATAAAAGTAGCGATAAAACCAAGACTAGGGATAGCTATACCTAAAAGAGAGCGTCTTAGTTGATTTTCTTTTAGGTAGGTTAAGGTCTCTCCAGCTACCACAATCATAAGGAGTGAAAAGACCCAGGCATAGCGATGTAAAAACATATTTGGGGCATGCATGCCTTGCCAAAATAAGTCAAGTGGTTGTAAATAAAAACTAGCGATTAGGAAAGCAAATAAACAGGCATAAGAGAGTCGTATTTTCCAGTTGATTTGCTTTAAAGTAAAGAAGATGAGTGTCAAAAAGAGAGGAAACAGCCCCACATAAATCATGGGAAGTGCTCCAAATTTAGTGGTATCATAGCTTCCCACTAGATTTTTAGCAAAGAAGTCAAGATACCAACTATCTTCTGTAAAGAGAGTTGTCAACCTTGTCAACTCCTCACCATGCGTTGACAAGTCAAGATATGTCGGAAGTAGCATGACACAGCTGGTCAGTGCAGCAAGCAACGAGATGAAACCAAACCGCACAAAGCTAAGGAGACGTTCTTTCCAAGTCGTCAATCGACTGAGTAAGGTAATGCTGTAGAGCACCAGAAAAATCGCCATCATAAATCCAAAATAATAGTTTTGGATGAATAAAAGAGAGAGCGCCAGATAATAGAGGAGGACTTTTCGGTTTTTGATGAGACGATCTAGCCCTAAAATAATCAGAGGTGCTAGAATAAAGACATCCAACCACATGTTAATCTCAATCTGACTCATGGCAAAACTCATCAGACTATAGGACAAAGAGAGTGCTAGAGCAAGGGCTCTATGCAGTTTTGTGTAGAGTTTTGTGAGCATGTAGTAGCTAGAGAGCCCCATTAAGCCAACCTTTATCAAGGTAAACAAATAGATGGCGTCAGGCATAGTCTCAAGATTAAAGAAATAAACAAAGGGTGACAAGAAACTTCCGAGATAGTAGCTGATAAGCGCATAGAAATTTAACCCTAGCCCACTTGTAAAGGTGTAAAACAGACTGTCCTGACCATGCAAGATATTGCGCAAGTTTTGAGCAAAAATCACATATTGGTGAAAGCCATCGCTGGCTAGAATGGTTGTAGGACTGTTCCAATAGATGTTTTGTGTCAGTAAAATGAAAGCTAGAATCGCTACAGGCAGGAGAAAACTGCACAGGTAATAAAAGGTTTTCTGGTATTTTTTCAAGAATGCCATAGTCACTCCTTGTCTAGGGCTATAAAAGAATCAAGTCTGAAGCCTCTAGTGCTCCAGACTTGCTGAATGTTTATTACGATTTCCAAAGCTCAGCCACTTTAGCTTGAACCTCTGCATTGTCAAGAAACTCGTCATAAGTCTCGTCAATACGGTCAATGACACCATTTCTTGAGATGACGATGATGTGATTAGCTAGGGTCTGGATGAACTCGTGGTCGTGACTAGCAAAGATGATAGATTCTTTGAAGTCTTTGAGTCCGTCATTTAGACTAGAGATAGATTCCAAGTCTAAGTGGTTGGTTGGGTCATCAAGGATGAGAACGTTTGACTTGAGGAGCATGAGTTTTGAGAGCATAACACGCACCTTCTCACCTCCTGAGAGGACGTTGACAGACTTGTTAACCTCATCACCTGAGAAAAGCATACGTCCCAAGAAACCACGTAAGAAAGTATTGTCGTCTTCTTCTTTACTCGCAAATTGGCGTAGCCACTCAAGAATAGACTCATCAGTTGCAAAGTCTTTAGAGTTATCTTTTGGAAGATAAGAGCGGCTTGTGGTTACCCCCCATTTGATAGTGCCTTCGTAGTCGATATCATCCATAAGCGCACGGATAAGAGCTGTGGTTTGGATGTCGTTTTGTCCGATAAAGGCTGTTTTATCCCCTGGACGTAGGATAAAGCTGATATTGTCTAAAATCTTTTCGCCATCAATGGTCACAGAGAGATTTTCTACCGTCAGCAAGTCTTTTCCAGTTTCACGATCAGAGACAAACTTGATAAATGGGTACTTGCGGCTAGATGGCACGATTTCTTCAAGTTCAATCTTATCCAGCATTTTCTTACGAGAAGTTGCTTGTTTGGATTTGGAAGCGTTAGCGGAGAAGCGAGCGACGAACTCTTGCAGTTCCTTGATTTTTTCTTCGGCTTTAGCGTTGCGGTCTGCTTGCAGTTTAGCAGCGAGTTCACTTGATTGTTTCCAGAAGTCATAGTTACCAACGTAGAGCTTGATTTTTCCAAAGTCAAGATCTGCCATGTGGGTGCAGACTTTATTTAAAAAGTGGCGGTCGTGAGAAACGACGATGACGGTATTTTCAAAGTCAATGAGGAAGTCCTCAAGCCAAGTAATAGACTGGATATCAAGACCGTTGGTAGGCTCGTCAAGGAGCAGCACATCAGGCTGACCAAAGAGTGCTTTTGCAAGGAGAACTTTGACCTTGTCGCCGTTTGCAAGCTCACTCATGTTTTGGTAGTGGAGGTCTTCTGCGATATTGAGGTTTTGGAGGAGTTGTGAAGCCTCACTCTCAGCTTCCCAACCACCAAGCTCAGCAAAGATACCCTCAAGCTCAGCAGCACGCACGCCATCCTCGTCTGAAAAGTCCTCTTTCATGTAGATGGCGTCTTTTTCTTTCATGATGTTGTAGAGTTTTTCATTTCCCATGATGACGACATCAATGACACGCTCTTCCTCGTAGTCAAAGTGATTTTGACGCAAAACCGAGAGACGCTCATCTGGTCCTAGTGACACATGCCCAGTTGTAGGCTCAATATCACCTGCTAAGATTTTTAAAAAAGTTGATTTTCCTGCACCGTTGGCACCGATAAGACCGTAGGTATTGCCTGCTGTAAAGTTAATGTTGACATCATCAAATAATTTTCGGTCACTAAAGCGTAGCGACACGTCAGAAACTGTTAGCAAATTCTTTCACCTCATTTTTTATTGCATCTTCATTTTACCTAAAAAGTGTTGATTTTTCAACGGACTACATCGGTGGAAGAATGTCGTCTGTTGCTTTATTGTACTGCTTTGTTAGACTAAAGCCACGCCCCATAACTTGACTAGCAGGCATGGCAATGATAAAGGCTGTTTCGTCGTATTTAAGGATTTCTTTTTGCAAGCGAGGAAACTCGATACTAGAGACAGTGGTCATCAGCATTTCCTTTGTCCCACCTGTAAATCCTCCGATGATTGGCCACTGGCTAACGCCACGGTCAAGCGTGTTTGTGATGTAATCTCGAACTTCCTTTGTTTCTTTGGTAATAATCATAATATTTTTAGACGCATTAAAGCCAGTACTGATAATCTCTACTACGTAGGAGATAGTAATCAGTGCTATAATAGAGTACATCACGGTATCTGCATCAAAGGCAACAAGACTAATCCCTACTACAAGACCGTCAATGAGCACAAGGACAACGCCAAAAGGCAGTGGTGTGTACTTGTGGAGGATTTGTACGATGATACCTGTTCCTCCAGTGGAGGAATTGCCAAGAAAAACAAGCCCAAGTCCAGCTCCAAGGATAATCCCACCAAAGATAGCTGCTAGCAGCTGATTGTCAGTGACATTTGGAAAGTTAGCCGTCATCTGGATAAAAACGGGATAAATCAGTGAACCATAAATGGTTTTAAGAAAGACCCCTCTTCCCAAGAAAACAAGGCAAAGTACCAGCAGTGGGATGTTGCTTGCCATGACAAAGGTCGCAGGAGTCCAGCCAAAAAGTTTTTCAAAACTGACAGCTAATCCCCCAACCCCACCTGAGGCGATATGGTTGTGTAAAAACATGGCATTAAAGCCGACAGCTGAAATGAGTGATCCAACAGTCACCAAGAAGAAATCAAAAAGTTTTTTAGTCATTGCGTCCTCTTTCTTACTTATGACTCTATTATCACAAAAGCTTTAGAAGACGTCAAGAACCTTATTCTAACTTGACAAACAAGGGGAAATAACATAGAATAAAGGTGTTATTCAGAAGGGTTATCACAAGTGATTTATAGAGAGTTGGCGGTGCTGCAAGCCAGCAATTACAAGATGACTTTGGGCTGATGTTTGACGTGAAACAAATACATAAGTTTCAGGACTAGCACCCCTTAGCGTGCTTCTTCTTTGAAGAGTGAGATGAGTAGTTACACTACTTAATCGAGGTGGTACCACGTTATAGAGACGTCCTCGCACAGTTCGCTGTGCGAGTTTTTTTGATAAATAAAATAAAAAGGATGGAGTAATTATGACAAAACCAGTTATTTTGACAGGCGATCGCCCAACAGGAAAATTGCATTTGGGACACTATGTAGGAAGCTTAAAAAATCGTGTGCTTCTACAAAATGAAGATAAATACAAGATGTTTGTCTTTTTAGCAGACCAGCAAGCCCTAACAGACCACGCCAAAGAATCAGCTGTTATCAAAGAGTCTATTGGAAATGTCGCTCTAGACTATCTGTCTGTAGGTCTTGACCCAGAGAAGGTGACCATTTTCATTCAGAGCCAGATTCCAGAGCTAGCAGAGTTGACCATGTACTACCTCAATCTCGTTTCTGTAGCGAGACTGGAGCGCAATCCAACGGTTAAAACAGAGATTGCTCAAAAAGGATTTGGCGAGTCTATCCCGTCTGGTTTTTTGGTCTATCCTGTGTCACAGGCAGCGGATATCACAGCCTTTAAAGCGAATTTTGTCCCAGTTGGTAATGACCAAAAACCCATGATTGAGCAAACACGTGAAGTGGTGCGCACCTTTAATCACACCTATAAAACAGATGTCTTGGTAGAGCCTGAAGGAATCTTTCCGAAAAATGAAGCTGCTGGACGTCTTCCAGGGCTTGATGGCAATGCCAAAATGTCAAAATCTCTAGGAAATGGGATTTACCTCTCAGATGATGCGGATACCGTTCGTAAAAAAGTCATGTCTATGTACACTGACCCCAATCACATTCGTATCGAAGATCCAGGGCAAATCGAAGGAAACATGGTCTTTCACTACCTTGACATCTTTGGACGTGAGGAAGACCAGGCAGAAATTGCAGCCATGAAAGAGCACTACCAACGTGGTGGACTTGGTGATGTCAAGACCAAACGCTATCTTCTTGAGATTTTGGAGCGTGAGTTAAGTCCTATCCGTGAGCGTCGCCTAGAATATGCCAAAGACATGGGCGAAGTGTTCAACATGCTGCAAAAAGGAAGTGAAAAAGCACGTGAGACAGCAGCGCAAACCCTATCTGAAGTCAAAGCTGCCATGGGGATCAATTATTTCTAAGCATTTTAGAGATTCTGCTAACAGACTTGTTAGCAGAGTTTTTATTTCTGCAAATTTTCTGACAAATGGTGGAAGGAGTATCATGGTAAATTCTCAAAGTAAGTTCTAGGTCTGAGTTTCCTAGAAGTTACTCTGAGAAAACTACATAACACCAACAGAATTTCGTCTCAGACTAAGTTCTGTTTTTGTCTAAAATGTGGCTTCAAGGGTGTTTTGGGCTTGAAATTGTTGAAAAAAAGGGTACACTAAAGTTACTGGCTCTGAGACGTCTCAAAGTAAGTTCTAGTTATCTGGAATTTGGGATGGGACAAGTTCCTTTCTATTTTGAAATTATTTTTTGATAAAAACTAGCGATTATTTATTTAGTAATCGTGGGGATTGGATGACGTTCTCAGGGTCAATTTTAGTAATCCCCAAAAGTGTTGCCAATTCCTCACCGAAAGTAAATGCAAAAAGGTCATACGCCGATTTTCCGTTGAAAGAAGCTCGTTTGACGCTGTTGACATGAGAACAAACCAGGTTGATATCATCCTGTGTCAAGTTGTCAAAGCTAGTTCCTTTAGGAAGAATATCTCTGATAAGTGTGTGATTCTTCTCAATTCTCCCTTTCTGGTCCGAACGATTGGGGTCACAGAAGAAGAGCTTTGATTCACCACGAACATCCATTTCGATGTCGTCTACTCTGGCGAATTCACCACCATTGTCGGTCAGAATGACAGGGAATAGTTCGCAGAAGCTCATATCCTTCTGATGCAGGGCATTCTTAATAGCGTAGAGGTGTTTAGCGACCTCATTGGCTGTTTTATTATCAAGTAATCGAGCGAAGATAAAGTTACAGAAAGAGAGGTTGAAGGTGAGAAGTACCTTTCCGCCGATCCGTCCAGTAACGGTGTCCATTTCCAGCCAATAGCTGATTCCTTTCTCTGTGAGAAAGCGTTGGAAGTCCGCGTAGGACCACCCTTCTTTAGCCGCTTTAGGAATGGGTTGGAGTTTTCTGGTTCTCCGCTTTCTGAATTTTACGACACGGGGGAAATCAATGGGCTTTGTGGACAGATAGCCTTTTTCAAGGTATCGGTAGATAGAAGCTCTTGATGCCGAAAGTTCGTTGGAGGCGATGATGTGGTTGAGGTGTTGTCCCTTTTGGATGGCAGAAGAGACAATAGCGTCCATTTTATAGAATTCTTCCTTGTTTAGGGCAACGCCTGTTCTCGACTCCGAGAGCTTAGCTTCATAGTCAAGCTGAGCTCTTTTGGCGTAGTAGAACTGTTTCTGGTATCCGCAGTTGCTTCTCTTTTTTGGACAGGCATTACAAACGTAGGGAGCCTTTTTGAGAAGAGGACAGGCCTCACAATTGGAAGTACTAGAGTTCTCTTTTATCACCTTATTTCTCCGAACTTCTTTTGAGATTGTGGACGGGTCTTTTCCTAACTTAGCTGCTATAGCCGAAAAGGTCTTTAGCTGTTCAATTCCTATTTGAATATCATTGCGATCAGAGAGAGTTAAGTGTTTGTTTTTCATTATTAGTTACCAACTTGTCCCATAGTAAGTTCTACCTTATTTTTTTGTCTCAGTCTAATTTCCAGTTTTTAAGACAGACTAGAACTTACTTTGAGAATTTTGGGAAGGAGTATCATTTTAAAAAATAAAATAGAAGTAGTTGACAAATGATTTTAGCGTGATATGATAGTAACAATAACCCTTAGGACAGGGCTTGTAAGGTCTTGTTACTAAATAGAAAAGAGGAACTGTAAATGTCAAATTGGGACACTAAATTTTTGAAAAAAGGATTTACTTTTGATGATGTCTTGCTCATCCCTGCGGAAAGTCATGTACTTCCAAATGAAGTCAATATGCAAACCAAACTTGCTAAAAATTTGACATTGAATATTCCTATTATTACAGCAGCCATGGACACTGTTACTGAAAGTCAAATGGCAATTGCGATTGCACGTGCTGGTGGACTTGGTATCATCCACAAAAACATGTCTATCAAGGCACAAGCTGAAGAAGTGCGTAAGGTAAAACGTTCAGAAAATGGTGTTATCATTGACCCATTCTTCCTAACTCCAGACAATACTGTCTCAGAAGCTGAAGACCTTATGCAACGCTACCGTATCAGCGGTGTGCCTATCGTTGAAACCCTTGAAAACCGTCAGTTGATTGGTATCATCACAAACCGTGATATGCGCTTTATCTCAGACTATAACCAACCTATCTCAGCACATATGACAAGTAAGGACCTTGTAACAGCGCCTGTCGGTACAGATCTTGAGACAGCTGAGCGTATCTTGCACGAGCACCGTATTGAGAAATTACCGCTCGTTGATGAAGAGGGGCGCTTGTCAGGACTCATTACCATCAAGGATATTGAAAAGGTTATTGAGTTTCCAAATGCTGCTAAAGATGAGTTTGGACGTCTTTTGGTTGCAGCTGCGGTAGGTGTGACATCAGATACCTTTGAGCGTGCAGAAGCCCTCTTTGAGGCAGGTGCAGACGCCATTGTTATCGATACAGCACACGGTCACTCTGCTGGTGTTCTTCGTAAAATCGCAGAAATTCGCAAGCACTTCCCAGATAAGACACTTATTGCTGGTAACGTTGCAACAGCTGAAGGTACACGTGCCCTTTATGAAGCTGGTGTTGATGTTGTTAAGGTTGGTATTGGACCAGGTTCTATCTGTACGACACGTGTCGTTGCAGGTGTCGGTGTTCCACAAATCACAGCGATTTACGATGCAGCAGGTGTGGCTCGTGAGTATGGTAAGACAATCATCGCTGATGGTGGTATCAAGTACTCTGGAGATATCGTCAAAGCTTTAGCAGCCGGTGGTAATGCAGTAATGCTAGGTTCTATGTTTGCAGGAACCGATGAAGCACCAGGTGAAACTGAAATCTTCCAAGGACGTAAGTTTAAAACATACCGTGGTATGGGCTCAATTGCAGCCATGAAAAAAGGTTCAAGCGACCGTTACTTCCAAGGTTCTGTCAACGAAGCTAACAAACTCGTTCCAGAAGGTATCGAAGGACGTGTGGCTTATAAAGGCGCAGTCGCAGATATCGTCTTCCAAATGCTTGGTGGTATCCGCTCAGGTATGGGTTATGTCGGTGCTTCTGACTTACATTCTCTTAGAGAAAACGCTCAATTTATCGAAATGTCAGGAGCAGGTTTGAAAGAAAGCCACCCACATGACGTTCAAATCACTAACGAAGCTCCTAACTACTCCGTACAATAATAAAAAGAGGTGTCAACCTCTTTTTATTATTGTAAATAACTTGTCAACATCAGTGTAAAACAAAAACAGAAAACAAGCTGTATTAAGCTTGTTTTGTTGCAAATAAATGTAAAACACATGTAAATATAACTGTAAATAGTCACTCTTTTTCATCAAGTAAATGACCAGCTTCAATCGTAAAGAGTTTCAACTCCTGAGGCAAGTCTTTGAAATGGTCAATGCTTGTTGTGGTCATAAAGGTTTGAACATTATTATCTTTGATGGCTTGCAGGAGTTTTTCTTGGCGAGTATAGTCGAGTTCACTCATAACGTCATCAAGCAGCAAGATAGGCGATTCCTTAGTTGACGCCTTAATCAGGTCGATCTCTGCTAGCTTTAGTGAGAGGATGAGACTACGCTGCTGACCTTGGCTACCAAAGGAAGCATTCAGTTCATTGATGAAAAAAGCCAAGTCATCTCGGTGTGGGCCAACACCTGTATTTTTTTTGAATAGGTCCCGCTTCCTAGAAGCTTCCAGTTGTTTTCTGAATTGCTCCTCAATCTCGTCAACAGCTGTAAATGAAATAGACGAGAGATACTGGATGGACAGGTGCTCAAGCTCATTTGAAATCGTGAAATGGTGCTTATCTGCTTGATGTGACAAGTCCTTGATAAACTGGTAGCGGTGTTTGATGACACGACTGCCGTAGTGGATGAGCTGCTCATCAAGTACAAGGAGATATTCCTTATCCACTGTCTCAGCCGTTTTCAAGTAGCTATTACGCTGTTTAAGGATGTGATTGTACTGAGATAAATCCGCCAAATAAAGTTGTTTAATCTGCCCCAAATCAATATCAATAAACTTCCGTCTAAGTGCAGGTGCTCCCTTGACCAGCTGTAAATCCTCTGGAGCAAATAAGACAACAGTCATATTTCCGATATAATCGGATAATTTTGCTTGCTTCAAGTGGTTGAGTTTGGTTGTGCGTCCATGCTTAGAGAGATGGATGTCAAGGGGGACTTTACCATTTGTGCGAACGAGAGAACCCGAGACATGCAGAGAATCTTTTTGAAACTGTATCAACTCTTTGTCTGAGCGTGTCCTGTGGCTCCTTGTCAGCGCCAAAAAATAAATGGCTTCTAGAAAATTGGTCTTTCCTTGTGCATTTTGTCCAACGAAAATATTAAGCGTAGGTGAAAAGTGAGCTTCTAACATATCGTAGTTACGATAGTTTTGAAGGGTCATTGACTCTATCCACATAGCCTACATTCCTGGAAAACGGGGTTTTTGCTTCTTGTTTGCCCGAGCTTTTTGGGCTTTGTTATCTTGGTTCATTTTTTGCACAATCTTTTTGACCCGTTCTTTTTCACTGAGAAGTTCTTCTCGTTCTTTGATTTCATCGGCATTCGGCTCTGTGATAGTGATAGTTATGTCTAACTCGGGGATGACAACAGTATCTAAGAGTCGCAATTTACGACCACGACGAGTTTCGTGTTCGTCATTAACCAGCACTGTCGTCTCTTGTAGAAAACTTTTAACAGCTCCGCCACTTTGAATAATACGTAAATCTTTTAACAGCGATTGTAAAGTAATATAATCATCAAATAATGTATAATGCATAAGTTCCTCACAGGTATTGATAGTAGTATTATACCATAAGCTGATAAAGAACGAAATGTTTGGCTACCAAGGAGGTTGACAAGCTTGTCAAAGCAACACTTACAGTGGGAGGAAGTGGTAAAAAATGGTATAATGTGAGATAAGATTTTCAAGAAAAGGACCAATCATGAAACTTGCAGAAGGTGTCAATCTCCATTTTATCAAAAAGCCTGGTTACAAAATGAATCATATCACCTTTCGTTTTTCGGGAGCACATCTTGAAAAAACAGTGACCAGACGTGTCTTAGTGGCACAAATGCTAACAACAGCTACTAAAAAATACCCAACGAGCCTAGAATTTAGAAAGAAACTAGCTTCCCTTTATGGAGCTAGTTTGTCAACCAATGTATCAACTATAGGAAAAACGCACCGTGTTGATATTGAGATTAGTTTTATGAGAGATGCTTATACTTTTCATAAAGAACCTCTCTTAGAGTCTATCGTAAATGTCTTAAAAGAGGTGCTGTACGCACCATTAGTCAGTAGTTTTCAGTATAATCAAAAAGTGTTTAGCCTAGAAAAAAACAACTTAAAACGTTATTTGGAAGCTGAAGAAGAGGATATATTTTATAGCAGTCAATTAGATTTACAGCGTCTTTACTATCAAGATGATGACTTGAAAGCAAGTCCATATGGTGAGCTTAGTAACATTGAAGCAGAGACACCTTACTCAGCTTATCAAGAATTTCAACGGATGCTGCAGCAGGACTGCATTGATATTTTTGTTGTGGGAGAGGTGGATGATTATCGAGTGATTCAGCTGTTGAGTCAACTGCCATTTGATGACCGTTTTAACGGTATAGTATTAAAATACCGGCAGTCTATACAAAATACTGTCAACGTTGTGACAAACAGGCGTCAAGTTCAACAATCTGTGCTTCAGTTAGGATATAGGTGCCAAGTCAATCAATCAAAAGAGGATAATTTAGCTCTGGCTGTACTGTCAGGCATGTTAGGTAATTTTACACATTCGTTGCTGTTTACAGATGTCAGAGAGCGTTTAGGGATAACTTATAATATTGGTTGTCAACTAGATGTTTACACGGGCTTACTAAACATTTACGCCGGTATTGATAAGAAAAATCGTCGTCAGGTTTTAAATGCTATCAACAAACAGCTATTTAAGCTCAAGTCTGGTCGCTTTTCAAATGAACTTCTAGAGCAGACGAAATCACTGCTAAAAACAACGAAGTTGATGATGACAGATAAAGTGTCTTATAATGTTGAGAAAGTGTATCTCAACGAACATCTAGGCAGTCGTCTTTCTTTAGAAGAGTGGTTGACAGAACTTGACAAAGTTAGTAAAGAAGATATTAGCAGAATAGCACGCTATATCAAGTTACAGAGTTTGTACTTTATAGAGGGAAGAGACTAAGATGGTGAAGTTGATTCAAAAAGAGTATAGTCAGTTTGAAGAAACTCTTTATATTGCAAAACTTTCGAGTGGTTTGCAGTTGATTTTGCTCCCTAAAAAAGGGTTTAGAGAGACTGTTGCGATGATGAGTGTTGGCTTTGGTGCTATGGATACTGACTTTTCTTATAAAGGAAAGTTGTACCACTATCCTTCAGGTATCGCTCATTTTTTGGAGCACAAACTGTTTGAAGCTGCACAGGGAGAGGATGTTGCTTTACAGTTCAGTCAATTAGGTGCTGATAGTAATGCTTATACTAGTTTTGATAGAACGTCCTATTTCTTTTCGACGACAGGTCATGTAGAAAAGAGTTTACAGCTATTACAGAGTTTTATTGTTGAGAGGCATTTTACAGAGCAATCCATTGAGCGTGAAAAAGGTATCATAGAGCAGGAAATCGCCATGTATCAGGATGATGCTGACGATAGGCTGTATCAGTTGTTACTTGCTCAGCTCTTTCCAGCTACTCCAATGGCACAAGATATTGCAGGCAGTAGCGATAGCATAGCCGCTATTTCTTATAAGGATTTGCAGAAAAATCATGACTTGTTTTACACAGCGGATAATCGTAAGCTGGTTGTGGTTGGTGATTTTTCACCGAAGGATTTAGCCAAGGTTATTGATGATACAGAAGAGATGTTGACAATTCCGTCAACTAAGAAAATTGAAAAAATTCCTATTGCTTACAATCCTGTGATTGCAAAGGCGACCGTCTATCAAGACATTGTTAGTCCGAAAGTGGCTGTTGGTTATCGTGGTCTTCCTCTTGGAGAAAATCAAGACCCTCTACGGACAAAATTGGTCTTACAGCTGCTCTTAGATATGCTTCTAGGCTGGACATCACAATCTTATCAAGGTTTTTATGGTACTGGTCTCATAGATGATCGTTTTGACATCGAGGTGGAGTGTTATGGTAATTTCTTATTTGTGGTGATAACAGCAGACACATATGAGCCGATTGCCTTAGCAACAAAATTGCAGCAGTCTATTAACCAGATAAAGGATCTGCCTGATGTGACTGAGGAGCATTTTCAGCAGGTGGTTTATGAGTGCTATGGTGCCTTTTTATCTGAGATGGACTCCCCCTATGACATGGCTATGCAGTTGACACGTTTTTCTCATTATTTACAAATTCCTGATATGTTAAAAAATATAAGCTTAGAAGATGTTTTACGAGAAGGGCTTTCTTTTTTTGAAACAGCCGATAGGGCAGAAATTGTCATGCTTCCAAAGTAAATAGGCAGGAAATAATCGCCATTTTCTGATATAATGAAGAGACTAGAAATCGTACAGAGGAAACCATATGAAAGAAAGAACACTTGGCGATCGTTTGAGAATCCGGCGACTTAAGCTGAACCGCAGTTTAAAGGATATTGAAAAAGAAACCAATATCCCTCTTCACTATTTACTAGCCTTAGAGTTAAACCGATTTGATGCGATTCCAGTTGAAGATTTGGATCACTATATTAGCGCTTATGCCAAGGCAGTTTCACTGGCTGAGGAGGAAAATGCCAATCTCAACTTGACTGTCAAAGAAACGGTATCCCAAGCACCAGAGCAGCCTGCTTATGAGTCAGCTACTTCACCTCAAGCATTGCCAGTAGAAAAGCTAGAGCCATTATCAGATGATAGTAACGCAACTAGCCAAACAACTGTTAATGAACCAATAGTTTCTGAAGAAGAAAAGCCAGAGTCGGTTTCTTTATCTCGTGCTGGCAGACGGCGCTATTACAGTGTTAGAAACTGGCTAGTAGGCATATCCATAGTGCTTATTTTTTCAACTGGGGCGGCTCTTGCTTGGCTATGGTGGCAGCAGTCTAGCCAACTTCCAGTGAGCAAGCAAACAGCAACAAGTCGTCAAAAGACGACGTCACAGTCTACGACAGCTAGCTCGACTCAAACGCCTCAACTGACAGTCAGTCAAGATGCTAACGGTGCCACCGTTGTCACCTTGTCGCAAGCTACAAGACCCGTAACAATCGAAGTGTCTTTATCTGGAGAAGCTTCAAGCTGGGTGTCTATGTCAAATACTGATCTGTCTAGTGAGGGCGTGCTCTTAACAGCACAACAACCATCTGTGACAGCTACTCTAGATGCAGGTGCCACTAGCTCACAATTTGTCTTTGGCTATCCAGAAGCCGTCACAGTTACCATCAACGGTCAAAAGTTAGATATGACTACAATTACAAGTGCAGCTAATACAGCAACCCTTAACGTAACGGAAGGAGACTAATTCAAGGTGAAAAAAGAAAACATTCCCAATTTACTGACGATTTTACGGATTTGTATGATTCCTGTGTTTTTGATATTGACAGGTGTTTCAGATAGTCTCTTGTGGCATGTGATTGCTGCTATAGTCTTTGCTGTAGCCAGCTTTACAGATTATTTAGATGGCTACTTGGCACGTAAGTGGCATGTTGTAACAAACTTTGGTAAGTTTGCAGACCCTTTAGCAGATAAGATGCTTGTCATGAGTGCTTTTATCATGTTGGTTGGTCTTGACATGGTGCCAGCTTGGGTGGCAGCTGTTATCATTTGCCGTGAGTTAGCAGTGACAGGTCTACGTCTCCTCTTAGTGGAAAATGGTGGTACCGTTTTAGCAGCAGCTATGCCAGGAAAGATAAAAACAGCGACACAGATGTTATCTGTCATCCTCTTGTTATGTCATCTGTCACTACTTGGTACGATTTTACTCTACATTGCGCTCTTTTTCACCCTGTATTCAGGTTACGATTATTTCAAAGGAGCGGGCTATTTGTTTAAGGATACCTTTAAATAATGACACATATTATCGAAGTGGACCATCTCTCTTTTCGCTATGATGAGCAAAATGAACATTACAATCTAAAAGATGTCTCGTTTCACGTGAAACAGGGAGAGTGGCTGTCTATTGTAGGGCATAATGGCTCTGGAAAATCAACTTTGGTGCGTTTGCTTGATGGTTTATTAGCAGCTGAGTCTGGAAATATTAAGGTTGACGGTCAGCTGATGAGTGAGGAGACTGTCTGGGATATTCGCCATAAGATAGGGATGGTTTTTCAAAATCCAGATAATCAGTTTGTCGGAGCGACGGTTGAAGATGACGTTGCCTTTGGCTTAGAAAATAAAGGCGTTGCACTTGAGGATATGCGCCGTCGTGTGTCCGAGGCTTTAACTGTTGTCGGAATGGAAGCTTTTGCAAATAGCGAGCCTGCCCGGCTATCTGGTGGACAAAAACAGCGAGTGGCCATCGCTGGCGCCATTGCCATGCAGCCTAAGATTATCATCTTGGATGAAGCGACAAGTATGTTAGACCCTAAAGGACGCTTAGAACTTATCCGTGTGATTAGTGCCATTCGCAAGCAACACGAGATGACTGTCATCTCAATCACTCATGATTTGGATGAAATAGCCTTGAGTGACCGTGTTTTGGTCTTAAAAGAAGGACAGGTTGAATCCAGCACGACACCTAGAGACTTGTTTTCACGCCGTGATTTAGAAAGTATCGGGCTTGACAAGCCCTTTACAACAAGTGTTCTAACAGCCCTGAGTGACTTAGGACTACCAATAGACACACACTATTTGACAGAGGATGAATTGGAGGAATGGCTATGGAGCTCTCTCTTAAAAATGTAAGCTATACCTATCAAGCAGGCACGCCGTTTGAACGACAGGCCTTATTTGATGTTAGCTTGTCTATCAAGGAGAAGAGCTACACGGCTATCATCGGGCATACAGGTTCTGGAAAATCCACACTTATGCAGCTGTTAAATGGGTTAAATCTGCCAACGGAGGGTGAGGTGATTGTTGGCGATACGCACATCACCTCAATGTCAAAAAATAAAGACATCAAATCTGTCCGTCAAAAAGTTGGACTCGTTTTTCAATTTCCAGAGAGTCAGTTGTTTGAAGAAACGGTGCTAAAGGACGTAGCTTTTGGTCCTCAAAACTTTGGTGTACCAAAGGAAAAAGCAGAAGACTTAGCACGTCAAAAACTGGAGTTGGTTGGTATTTCTCCAGATTTGCACGATAAAAATCCATTTGACCTTTCGGGTGGACAGATGAGACGAGTGGCTATTGCGGGTATTTTAGCCATGGAGCCAAAGGTTCTAGTCTTGGATGAGCCAACTGCAGGTCTTGACCCCAAAGGGCGCTTAGAATTGATGACGCTTTTTCATGATTTGCATCAAAAGGGGCAAACCATTATCCTTGTGACGCATGTCATGGACGATGTTGCAAATTATGCGGACACAGTTTATGCCCTTGAAGCAGGGAAAATCTTGCTCGCAGGATCTCCATGTGATGTTTTTCAACAAGTGGACTTTTTAGAAGAAAAGCAATTAGGTGTCCCAAAAATCACAAAATTCAGTCAAGCCTTAGTCAAAAAAGGCTTACAGCTTGATAAATTGCCCATCACTTTAGAGGCATTTATGGAGGAGGTGCGTCCATGGATAAGTTGATTTTAGGACGTTACATCCCGGGAAATTCTCTGATTCATCGCTTGGATCCTAGAAGTAAGCTCATTGCCATGTTTTTATTTATTCTCATTGTATTTTGGGCAAATAATCTCGTGACCAATGTGATTCTTGTCATCTTTACATTGCTGTCAATACTCTTGTCACAGGTAAAACTATCCTTTTTCTTACGGGGCTTACGTCCTATGGTTGGGATTATCCTGTTTACCACGTTGTTTCAGGTTTTCTTTACAGGTGGTGGAAAAACACTGTTCCACTTCGGTATCATAACGATTACTTCTTATGGTCTTAGTCAAGCCTGTCTCATTTTTATGCGCTTTGTTTTGATTATCTTTTTTTCAACCTTGCTGACCTTGACCACGACACCGCTTAGCTTATCAGACGCTGTTGAGTCTCTCTTACGTCCTCTGACACGATTTAAGGTTCCTGCTCATGAGATTGGCTTGATGTTGTCACTTAGTTTACGCTTTGTACCAACTTTGATGGATGACACGACTCGCATTATGAATGCGCAAAGAGCTCGTGGGGTAGACTTTGGCGAAGGCAGTCTACTCAATAAAGTCAAAACGATTATTCCTATTCTCATTCCTCTATTTGCCTCAAGTTTTAAACGAGCTGATGCTCTTGCTATCGCTATGGAGGCTAGAGGTTATCAAGGCGGCGATGGTCGCAGTAAATACCGTATCCTCAAATGGGAGCGTAAAGATAGCTTGACAATCCTTGTCATGTTACTCATTGGATTAGTCTTATTTCTCTTAAAAAGCCCCTAAAAGAACGCTATTCTAGCGTTTTTTTATGTCGAAACAATATCTTTGTAACATTTTTAATCAGGAAACAATTTTGAAGTAACAAACAAAGTATATGATAGGTATTGTAAGAATGAAATATGAGGTGTAACGATTATATGACAAGACTAAAACGTCGATATGAAGAACGTCGTCAAGCAAAGGTTCGTCGCATGACTTATCTTCTCTTAGGAGGCTTGATGGTCGTTGCTAGTGTCAGTGTTTTCTTCTTTACTTTAGCAGCGACAAAAGTCAATACTGAAACGCTGTCTGCTAAAATTTCATCATCAAAAGCGCATAAAGCAATCAAAGCCAAAACGGCATCTAGCTCTAGTCAAGTGAGTGCACTTGTCCAAGTGAGCACAAGTACCAGTGAATCGTCTGAAGAAACGCCTGTAGAAACGCTAGCAAGTACAAGCGAAGAAGTACAAGATAGTGTAGATACAGCAACAGAAATGACAGACACTACTACCCAACAACCAGTCGCACAAGAAGCAACAACACAGGTCTATACAGACACAACAACAGCTCCAGTACAGACTAGTCAAGCGCAAGCAACAACTGTAAGCACCACTCGTTTATCAAATGGTAATACTGCAGGAAGTGTCGGTACAACAGCCGCTGCTCAAATGGCAGCAGCAACAGGTGTCCCACAGTCAACCTGGGAATACATCATTGCTCGTGAATCAAACGGAAACCCTAACGCAGCTAACGGTTCTGGTGCTTCAGGTCTTTTCCAAACCATGCCAGGTTGGGGCTCTACAGCAACAGTTCAAGACCAAGTCAATGCAGCTATCAAAGCCTACAATGCTCAAGGGCTATCTGCTTGGGGATATTAACAAAAAATCTTAGACATTTGTCTAAGATTTTTTTATGTTAGATGAGTGATGAGGTCTTTAGGAGATGCGACGATAGTGCTGGCACCATGTTGAACTAAGTCGTCTTCTTCTCCAAAGCCCCATGTGACGCCAATACAGTCAATGCCACGCTTTTTCCCACCAATCATATCAAATTTTGTATCGCCAATGATGGCTGCTCTGTTAGGTGTGATATTGTGCTCATCAAGGCAGGCAGCTATCACATCTTCCTTTACAAAACGTTGGGGTGTAGAGCCGTAAATAGCTGTAAAGTAGTTGTCAACTTCAAGTGCCTTTAGCATTTGGTGGGCAGAGGGTTCATGCTTACTAGTTGTGACAAAGAGCTGGTAGGATTGGCTTAGTGTTTCTAAAGCAAAAGCAATATCATCGTAAAGCCTAACCTCGTGAATGCCTTTTTCTTGATAATAATCACGAAAGAAAGCAATTGCCTGCTCGATTTGGGTAGGATTGTCAAAGAAATGTGAGAAAGTTGTCTCAAGTGGTGGTCCAATGAAGCTTGACAAAGTCGCTTCATCAGGAACTGGCATGTCAAGCTTTGAAAAGGTATAGTGAAAAGCATTTTTGATGCCTTTACTAGAGTCAACCAATGTCCCATCAAGGTCAAAGAAAAGGTATTTTAACATCATAGAACTCTTTCTAAAACTTTATATCTAGCCAAAAATCTCTTTGGCTAAGTGTCTGCCTGTTGGTGTAGCTGCTAGTCCGCCTTCAGCTGTTTCACGAAAGGCAGTTGGCAAGCTAGAGCCGACTTGGTACATGGCGTCAATCACTTCGTCAACAGGGATTTTTGAGGTGATACCAGCTAGCGCCATATCAGCTGCGACAAAGGCAAAGCTCGCTCCCATGGCGTTTCGCTTGACACAAGGAACCTCGACAAGCCCAGCGACAGGGTCGCAGATGAGACCTAGCATGTTTTTGATGACAAAGCAAATCGCTTGGCTGGCTTCTTGTGCTGTTCCTCCAGCTGCCATTGTAAGAGCTGCTGCTGCCATAGCAGAGGCTGAGCCTACCTCGGCTTGACAGCCCCCTTCGGCTCCAGAGATAGAGGCATTATTCGCAATAACTAAGCCAAAAGCGCCAGCGGTAAATAAAAACTGTAGCTGCTCTGTTTCTGTGAGCCCTAGTTTATCAATAGCTGTGGTGAGAACGGCAGGGAGACAGCCAGCTGAGCCTGCTGTTGGTGTCGCACAAACCAAGCCCATCTTGGCATTGTGTTCATTGACAGCGATAGCATTGCGAGCAGCGGAGAGAATGGTAAGATCAGCTAAGGTCTTTCCTTTTTTGATGTAGTCGTCTAGTTTTTTAGCATCGCCTCCTGTCAGTCCAGAGCGTGATGTTTCTTTTGATAAGCCTTTTTGGACAGAGGCTTTCATGACTTCGAGGTTTTTTGTCATCAGCTGGATGATTTCATAGCGACTGCGCCCGCTAAGCTCTATTTCAGTAGCAATCATCAGCTCAGCAACATTGCCATCATAGCCATTTTCTGCTTGTTGGATGAGTTCTTCAACGCTGTAAAACATAATCTTCCCTTCTAATCAAAAAAATGCACATTGTGTAGGTTAGGGATATGCCCTATCTCATCAACTGCTTTGTCGCAGTCATGCGAGTCGACTTCGATGATCATAATCGCCTTCTCTCCAGCTTTTTCACGTGTCACATTCATCTGAGCAATATTGATACGATAAGACGACAAAATGTCTGTCACATAGGCGATCATGCCAGGCACGTCTTGGTGCACGATGATAATGGTCGGTGTATTCATGTTGACATTGACGGCAAAGCCGTTGAGCTCAGTCACTTGGATATTGCCACCGCCGATAGAGATACCTGTGGCTGAGAGACTCTTGTGGTCATTTTTCATGATGATTTGTGTGGTATTTGGATGCGGCGCATTGGATTCTTTATTGACTCTCCAAGAAATCTTGATACCTTTTTGATGCGCAATCTCAAGAGCATTTGGAATATTAGGATCATCAGTATCCATGCCCAAAACCCCAGCGACTAAGGCAAGGTCAGTGCCGTGTCCACGATAGGTTTTAGCAAAGGAATTATAGAGTTGAAATTCAACTTCAGTAGGTGTCTCACCAAAAATAGCAGAGACGATTTTTCCAATACGAACAGCACCAGCCGTATGGCTGCTGGATGGTCCAATCATAACCGGACCAATAATATCAAAAACAGATTGAAATTTTAAATGTTTCATGCTTATATCCTCTAATGTAGTCTGCTTTATTATACCAAATAAACGCCTATTTCCTAAATGAAAATTTAAAGACTAAGACTTTAAAAAGCAGGGGATTATTGTTATAATAATCATTAGCGCTTTTGGCGCTTCAAAATCGACCTTCAAATCGACTTTTGAAAACTAGGCCCTTCAAGCCTATGTTAAAAAATATCTTGATGGGAGAAATATCATGACAAATGATCATTCAAAAACACGTGTTGTTGTCGGTATGAGTGGCGGCGTTGACTCGTCTGTAACGGCTCTGCTTTTAAAAGAGCAAGGTTACGACGTGATTGGCGTCTTTATGAAAAACTGGGACGACACAGATGAGTTTGGTGTCTGTACGGCAACCGAAGACTACAAGGACGTGGCAGCAGTAGCTGACCAAATCGGTATTCCTTATTATTCTGTCAACTTTGAAAAAGAATATTGGGACCGTGTCTTTGAGTATTTCCTTGCAGAGTATCGTGCAGGGCGTACACCAAATCCTGACGTGATGTGCAATAAAGAAATTAAATTCAAAGCCTTTCTTGATTACGCTATGACGCTTGGTGCAGATTATGTGGCGACTGGACACTATGCTCAGGTAGCGCGTGATGAGGATGGCACTGTTCACATGTTACGTGGAGCAGACAACAATAAAGATCAGACTTACTTTTTAAGTCAATTATCACAAGAACAATTGCAAAAAGTCATGTTTCCGCTGGGGCACTTGGAAAAACCAGAGGTACGTCAAATCGCAGAGCGTGCAGGACTTGCAACGGCTAAGAAAAAGGACTCAACGGGAATTTGCTTTATCGGTGAGAAAAACTTCAAAGAGTTTTTAAGCCATTATCTACCTGCGCAGCCTGGTCGCATGATGACTGTTGACGGTCGTGATATGGGTGAGCACGCTGGTTTGATGTATTACACGATTGGTCAACGTGGTGGTCTTGGCATAGGCGGTCAGCAAGGCGGTGACAATGCACCTTGGTTTGTTGTTGGAAAAGACTTATCTCAAAATATTCTCTATGTCGGACAAGGTTTCTACCATGAGGCACTGATGTCAACTAGTCTTGACGCTTCAAGTATCCACTTTACACGTGATATGCCAGAAGAGTTCACGCTAGAGTGCACAGCTAAGTTCCGTTACCGTCAAGCAGATAGTAAAGTTACTGTCAAGGTTAAGGGGGAAACGGCACAAGTCCTCTTTGATGAGCCACAGCGAGCTATCACTCCGGGTCAAGCCGTTGTTTTCTATGACGGTGAAGAATGCCTAGGAGGCGGACTCATTGATATGGCTTACAAAGACGGAGAAGCATGTCAATACATTTAAGAGATTGTGTAGGAAAATAAGATGAAAATTGGGGTCATTCAAGCGAGTACCAGAACAAGTATCAACGACTTGTTGTTTCAGTCCGTTCAAAGAGCTGTCAAGGGGCAGCACGATGTTGTCAATCTCGGTGTCTTTCCAGATGAGACAGAGACTTACTCCTACGTTGAAGTCGCTGTTATGATAAGTCTGCTGATAGAAACACAGAGTCTTGATTTTGTCGTCACAGGCTGTTCATCTGGTCAAGGAATGATGATGGCTTGTAATAGTTTACCAGGATTACGCTGTGGTTTTGTCCAAACACCGCAAGATGCTTATCTTTTTGAGCGTATCAATGATGGCAATGTCGTGTCCTTGCCCTTGGGCTTAAACTTTGGCTGGTCAGGTGAGCTCAATTTACAATACACTTTAGATAAGCTGTTTGACGGTGAGTTTGGTGTAGGCTATCCCAAAGAAGATGCCAAGCGTAAACGTCAAGAAAATCAGTTGCTAGTGGACTTAGCAGCTTTGACCAAACGCACTTTTCTTGAGATTATGGATGACTTAGACCCAAAACTCCTTCACAAAATTCTAAACAGAGAACGTTTTTACAGTTACATGATGGCTAATGGAAGTCAGTCATCACTGCTAGAAAAACTATCGAAAATAAAGTTGACAGAAGTGTCAAGTAATAAATAATACAGAACAAGCCAATCATTACGGAAAGGATAAGTTTTGATGGAAATATAAGAGTTGTAAAGGTTGTCATATGGTTACAAAATTTATTTTATCGTTTATGGCATTTTTTGCTATTATGAATCCCATTTCGAATCTGCCGGCTTACATGGCGATTGTGGCAGGAGATGACAAGAAAATATCACGCAAAATTGCGACGAAAAGTATTCTCATTGCTTTTGCCATCATCTTTGTCTTTGTTTTTAGCGGACACCTGATTTTCAAGGTTTTTGGGATTACGCTGGATGCTCTGCGTATAGCGGGTGGTATCTTGGTTGCCGTTATTGGCTACAACATGATTAACGGCGTGCACTCGCCAGACTCTCAAAATCTCCCCAATGACAAAAAAGATCCGACGGATGTCGCCGTATCACCTCTTGCCATGCCTTTATTTGCAGGACCAGGGACAATAGCTACCTCAATCACCTTAGCAGAAGGCAATCTAGAGTACCAGATTATTACAATCATTGCTTTTGCACTGCTATGTCTGATTACCTATTTTTTGCTGCTTAGTGCAGACACTATCTCTAAGTGGCTAGGACAAGGCATGATGACGATTATCACTCGTATGATGGGCTTGATATTGACAACTATCGGAATTCAGATGTTGATTGATGGGATTAAGGGCGCTTTTTCCCTTAAATAAAGTTGCTTTTTTTGGAGAAATTGATAAAATAAAGGAAATACAACTATGATGGTCAAAGCTCATGGGATGTTAGGTCTTTTGACCTGCTCTTATCCTTGGCTTTGGCTGTTTTTCTATTGTGTCAAGACTGTTTAAAATGCAAAAACAAAAGGAGAGAAGATGACGTATAATTTTGCGGAAGATTATGATATTATCGTGATTGGGGCTGGTCATGCTGGTGTGGAAGCGAGTCTCGCTGCCAGTCGTATGGGCTGTAAGACAATGCTAGCCACCATCAATCTTGAAATGCTAGCTTTTATGCCCTGTAATCCCTCTATCGGAGGCTCTGCCAAAGGGATTGTCGTTCGAGAGATTGACGCTCTAGGCGGTGAGATGGGTAAGAACATTGACAAGACCTACATCCAGATGAAGATGCTAAATACTGGTAAAGGGCCTGCTGTGCGTGCCCTACGTGCGCAAGCAGACAAGGCGCTTTACTCTCGCATGATGAAACAAACCGTTGAACGTCAGGAAAACCTGACCCTTCGTCAATCCATGATTGATGAGATTCTGGTAGAAGACGGTAAAGTCGTTGGTGTTCGCACAGCTACTAATCAATACTTTTCAGCTAAAGCTGTGGTGGTCACAACAGGAACGGCTCTACGTGGTGAGATTATCCTAGGGGAGTTAAAATACTCGTCAGGCCCTAATAACAGCCTCGCTTCTATCACATTAGCAGATAATCTAAAAGAGCTAGGTCTTGAAATCGGACGTTTTAAAACAGGAACACCTCCTCGTGTCAAGGCGTCTTCGATCAACTACGATGAAACAGAAATCCAGCCTGGAGATAGCAAGCCAAATCATTTTTCCTTTTTATCAAAAGACGAAGATTATATTACTGACCAAGTTCCATGTTGGCTGACCTACACCAACCAAACCAGTCATGATATTATCAATAAAAACCTCTACCGTGCGCCCATGTTTTCTGGAATTGTTAAGGGTGTGGGACCTCGTTATTGTCCATCCATTGAGGATAAAATCGTACGTTTTGCAGACAAAGAGCGTCATCAACTCTTTTTAGAGCCAGAAGGGCGTGAGACTGAAGAGGTCTATGTTCAAGGTTTGTCAACGAGTTTACCAGAAGATGTTCAAGTGGAGTTGTTGCACTCAATTAAAGGTTTAGAGCAGGCTGAAATGATGCGCACAGGTTATGCGATTGAGTATGATATTGTTTTGCCTCACCAATTGCGAGCAACCCTAGAGACAAAGACCATATCAGGTCTCTTTACAGCTGGTCAAACCAACGGAACCTCAGGCTATGAAGAAGCAGCTGGTCAAGGGCTCGTAGCGGGTATCAATGCTGCGCTTAAAGTGCAAGGTAAGCCAGAGTTGATTTTGAAGCGTAGTGATGCTTACATCGGTGTCATGATTGATGACTTAGTTACTAAAGGAACACTAGAGCCTTATCGTCTCTTAACCAGTCGTGCAGAGTACCGCTTGATTTTAAGACATGACAATGCCGATATGCGCCTCACTGAAATTGGACGACAAGTGGGACTTGTCGATGATGAGCGCTATCGTGTCTTTACAGAGAGAAAGCGTCAGTTTGACAGCGAGTTGACACGACTGTCAACTATCAAGCTAAAACCTATCAAGGAAACAAATGAGCGCATTACAGCTCTAGGTTTTAAACCACTAACAGACGCCTTGACAGCCAAAGAGTTTATGCGCCGTCCAGAGATTGACTATGCAACGATTCTAGACTTTATCGGACCTTCTGAAGAGAAGCTAGATAGCAAGGTCATTGAGCTCTTAGAGACTGAAATCAAGTACGAAGGCTACATCAATAAAGCGCTAGATCAAGTGGCTAAGATGAAGCGCATGGAAGAAAAACGTATACCAGCAACTATTGATTGGGATGATATTGATTCCATTGCGACAGAAGCTCGTCAGAAATTCAAGAAAATCAATCCTGAAACAATCGGGCAAGCCAGCCGTATTTCAGGTGTTAACCCAGCAGATATTAGTATCTTGATGGTTTATTTGGAAGGGAGACGCAAAGCGTCTAAAAACTCTTAACAAAAACGTTAAAAAAGCAGTCCTAAGTTTATTTTAGGGCTGTTTTATGGTATAATGCGGTCTTAAGAGGTTAATTATGAAAAGATTTCGCTTTGCAAGTATTCACTTAGTGCTCATAGGATTGATTTTATTTGGTATTTTAGCGATTAGTGTGCGCCTACTACAATCACAGGTGGCTCTGTTGGCTATTATTTTTGTAGTGATTGCCTTGGTGACGGCTTTACTCTATTATCAAAAAGAAACTTATGAGATTTCAGAATTGGAGCAAATTGAGCTCTTAAATGATCAAACAGAGGTTACACTTAAAAATTTATTGGATCAGATGCCTGTGGGTGTCATTCAGTTTAATATCGAAACCAATGAAGTAGAGTGGTTCAATCCCTATGCTGAGTTGATTTTCACAGATGAGGAAGGTTTCTTTGATGATGATAAAGTGAGAGAAATCATCATCAACAAGCGCAGTGGCGCTGCCAGTCAGACATTTGAAGTCAGTGGTAATAAATACGCAGCCTACCTTGATTTGAAAACAGGGGTCTTTTACTTTTTTGATGCCACGATGGGCAATCGTCAACTGGGAGATGCAGCTATGATACGCCCTGTTATTGGGATTATTTCGGTGGACAACTATGACGATATGACTGATAATTTACCAGACGCTGAGGTTGCGACCATTAATGGTTTTATTGCCAGTTTCATTTCTGATTTTGCCAAGGAGCGAGATATCTTTTACCGCCGTGTCAACATGGATCGGTTCTATTTCTTTACGAACTATGCTATCTTGAAAGAATTGATGGACACTAAGTTTAAGGTGCTTGATCAGTTTAGAAAACAGACAGCAGAGCGAGAATTTCCTCTGACATTAAGTATGGGAATCGCCTTTGGAGATGGCAATCATAGTCAGATTGGACAGCTAGCACTGCAAAATCTCAACATGGCTCTTGTGCGTGGGGGAGACCAGATCGTTATCCGAGAAAATGACGCCAACTCACAAGCTATTTTCTTTGGAGGAGGTACAGCTTCAACGATTAAACACTCCAGAACACGAACAAGGGCGATGATGTCTGCCATTTCAGATCGTCTAAAGACCGTGGACAATGTCTTTGTTGTTGGGCATCGTAACCTTGACTTAGATGCGCTAGGTGCCTCTGTTGGGATGCAATTTTTTGCAAGCAACATCATCTCTCGTAGCTATGCGGTTTATAATCCTCGTGAGATGAATACTGACATTAAGCGTGCAATACACTACCTTATCGAGGATGACAAGACTAACCTCATCTCGCTGGAGCAAGCAAAGCAGATGGTGACACCGCAGTCTATCTTGGTTATGGTGGACCATTCAAAGATTAGTTTGACTTTGTCAAAAGAGTTTTATCAGCTGTTTCATGAAGTGATTGTCATTGACCACCATAGGCGGGATGAGGATTTCCCTAAAAATGCCAGTCTTTCCTTTATTGAGAGTGGGGCTAGTAGTGCCAGTGAGCTGGTGACTGAGCTGATTCAGTTCCAACAGTCCTCACGCAAGCTTAGTAAAACACAAGCCAGTATCTTGATGTCTGGTATCATGCTAGATACCAAGAACTTCTCAACAGGTGTTACAAGTCGGACCTTTGATGTGGCAAGTTACCTACGCTCACGTGGGAGTGATAGCAGTGAAATCCAAACCATCTCAGCGACAGATTTCAATGAATACCGGGCCATCAACGAGCTGGTTCTTAGAGGTGAGCGTGTGGCAAATGGTATTATTGTAGCAACTGGAGCTGATAATAGGATTTACAACAATGTCATCGCTAGTAAAGCAGCAGACACGTTATTGTCAATGTCAGGCATGGAAGCTAGCTTTGTCATTACGCACAACCAGACAGGAAAGGTAGCCATATCTGCTAGAAGTCACAAGACAATCAACGTTCAGTTGATCATGGAAAAATTAGACGGAGGCGGTCACTTTAATTTCGCTGCTTGTCAGTTAGTTGATATGACTGTAAATGAAGCTAAGGAAAAATTACTTGAAGTCATCACAAATGAATTAACCAAAACAACCAATCAGGAGGAACTATCATGAAAGTTATTTTTTTACAAGACGTTAAAGGTAAAGGGAAAAAAGGAGAAATTAAAGAGGTTCCTACTGGATATGCTCAAAATTTCCTTATCAAGAAAAACTTGGCAAAAGAAGCTACAAACCAAGCTATTGGTGAGTTAAAAGGCAAACAAAAATCAGAAGAAAAAGCACAAGCTGAATTGCTAGCAGAAGCCCAAAAAGTGAAAGCCAAGTTGTCAGAAGAAGCAACACGTCTGCAGTTCACCGAAAAAGTAGGACCAGACGGACGCACTTTTGGTTCTATCACTGCTAAGAAAATTGCAGATGAACTGTTAAAACAGTACGGGCTGAAAGTTGACAAGCGCCATATCGAGTTAGAGCACCCTATTCGTGCTATTGGCTTGATTGAAGTGCCAGTAAAACTGCATAAGGATGTTACTGGTGAAATCAAGCTTCACATCAAAGAAGCCTAATGGGACAAGCGTTGGAAGGTAAGGTGACATAAGGTGGCAGAAATGCAGGAAATGCGTGTTCAGCCACAGGATTTATTGGCTGAACAGTCGGTGTTAGGGGCTATCTTTATCTCACCAGATAAGCTCATAACCGTTCGTGAGTTCATCGCTCCCGAAGATTTTTATAAATACTCGCATCAGGTTATTTTTAGAGCCATGATTACGCTTAGCGACCGTAATGACGTGATTGATGCCACAACGGTTCGTGGTATTTTAGATAGTCAAGGTGATTTACAAAATATCGGTGGACTTGCCTACATTGTTGAGCTGGTTAATAGCGTACCAACCAGTGCCAATGCTGAGTTTTATGCCAAGATAGTCGCTGAAAAGGCAATGCTGCGCAATATTATCAGCAAGTTGACAGAAACTGTCAACCTTGCTTATGAAGGGGCTGTCGAGTCTGATGAGATTATTGCAAATGCTGAAAAAGCCTTGGTTGATATCAATGAGCACAACAGCCGCAGTGGTTTTAGACGTATCTCAGACGTTTTGAAAATCAACTATGAAAACCTAGAAATACGTTCCAAACAAACCAGCGACATTACAGGTTTGCCGACAGGTTTTCGAGATCTTGATCGCATAACAACTGGTTTACACCCTGATCAGCTGATTATCTTAGCTGCCCGTCCTGCGGTCGGAAAAACAGCCTTTGCCCTTAACATCGCTCAAAACGTGGGCACAAAGCAAAACCAGCCTGTTGCTATCTTCTCGCTTGAGATGGGTGCAGAAGATTTGGTCAATCGTTTCCTAGCTTCGGAAGGGATGGTCGACGCTAGAAATCTTAGGACAGGGCAACTCACCGAGCAGGAGTGGACAAATGTCACTATTGCCCAAGGTGCGCTGGCGGATGCTCCGATCTATATCGACGACACTGCTTCTATCAAGATTACCGAGATTCGTGCTAGAGCTCGTAAACTAGCGCAGGAGACGGGTGGCTTAGGTCTTATCGTAATTGACTACCTTCAGTTGATTACAGGGACACGCCCAGAAAATCGTCAACAAGAAGTGTCTGAAATCTCACGTCAATTAAAGATTTTGGCAAAAGAGTTGAGAGTGCCTGTCATTGCCCTAAGTCAGCTATCACGTAGTGTTGAGCAGCGTCAGGATAAGCGCCCGGTCTTGTCAGACATTCGTGAGTCAGGGTCTATTGAGCAGGACGCCGATATTGTTGCTTTTCTTTACCGTGAGGATTATTATCGTAGAGAAGGTGACAATGACGAGGAGGCTATTGATGACAATACCATCGAGGTTATCCTTGAGAAAAACCGTGCTGGAGCACGTGGGACTGTGAAGCTTATGTTCCAAAAAGAGTACAATAAATTTTCAAGTATCGCACAATTTGAAGAAAGATAGAGAGGAAATCCTATGAGTGATGCATTTGCAGACGTTGCAAAAATGAAAAAAATCAAAGAAGACATTAAAAACCACGAGGGTCAGCTGGTTGAGTTGACACTGGAAAATGGACGTAAACGTGAAAAAAATAAAGTAGGTCGCCTTATCGAGGTCTACCCATCGCTGTTTATCGTTGAGTACAAGGACGAGTCTGGCGTGCCAGGTGTCGAGGACAATACTTACGTTGAGTCTTACACCTACTCTGATATTTTAACAGAGAAGACCCTCATTCATTATTTTGACTAAGTTTTTAAAACCCCGCGTTGTAAAATGAAGTGCAACAAAAAAAGACATGTTTATCTGATATACTAGAATTCCCCAACTCAGTATAGAAAGCAGATGAACATGTCCACTAATCATTCTACCAAAAAATCGTTATACTCACACCTTTCAGCCTCTGAACGCGGAGAAATCAGCGCCTATCTCAAGATGGGCAAGACCCCCTCTGAGATTGCTCGTCTGCTTGGGCGTCATCGCTCAACCATCAGTCGGGAAATCAAACGAGGAAGTGTTTCTCAGGTTCAAGATAAGAACGGGAAACGAATCTACTCAACGGTTTACTTTCCAGATAGTGGTCAACGTGTTTATGAAATCAATCGTCGAAAAAGTGCCTATCATAAACTATCATACTGCTCCCAGACATTCTTCAAGGAACTTGAGAAAGCCCTGAAAACGAAACCTCGCTGTCACAGTGTCGATAGCTTTGTTCAAACTTACCGAGAAAAACATCCACTGGAAGTTATCCCTTCCACCAAGACAGTGTATCGGTACATCAAAGACGGACTGTTGAGGGTTAAACCGATTGATTTACCTAAGATGGTGAGCATCCGAAAACGGTCTAAAGTAACACCTAAGGCCGCAACGAAAATCTTAGGAAAATCCATTGAAGAACGTCCAGAGTGTATCAATGACCGTTCTGAATTTGGGCATTGGGAGATTGATTTGGTTCTTGGCAAGAAAACCAAAGGGGAAGCTGTTGTCATGACCCTAGTAGAGCGTCAAACACGATTTGCCATCGCTGTAAAACTGGCTAATAAACAAGCAGAAACTATCAATAGGGCTGTTAAGAGCCTACTATCACAGTACCCTATTCGCTCTATCACATCGGACAATGGCTCAGAGTTCAGTAGCTTGTCAGACTTAAAAGGTGTGGAAGTCTATTTTGCCCATCCTTATGCTTCTCATGAAAGAGGAACAAATGAAAATTTCAATGGTCTCTTGAGAGAGTTTCTCCCAAAAGGTGTCTCTCTTAACTCACTAACGACAGAAGAACTCAATCACTACGTCTCTGCTATCAATGACAGACCTAGACGACTTCACAAGTATAAAACCGCAAATATTTTGTTTGGGCTAGCCCAAACAGCTTAACCTCTGGAACTCTAGTTATCAATGAACTTGTTGCACTTGACTTGACAAGTGGGAAAGTTTTTAAAACTTAGTTTTTTTGTAGAATTGTTTTGCAATTTGGCTAAAACTATGCTATACTGATCTTTGTGTGAAATAGCAGCAGGACAAAATGAAGCTCGTCAACAGATGTCTTGAAAGATGAGTAACCTTGGCTGTTTAGGCGAAGGGCATCTGCACGAATTAGGTTTGTCTAAGTGACTATTTCCCCAAATCTTATATTTTTTAGAGGAGGACATGTAAATGTCACGTTATACAGGACCATCATGGAAACAATCTCGCCGTCTCGGCTTGTCTCTTACTGGTACAGGTAAAGAATTAGCACGTCGTAACTACGTGCCAGGTCAACACGGACCTAACAACCGCAGCAAACTTTCAGAATACGGTTTGCAATTGGCTGAAAAACAAAAATTGCGTTTCACTTACGGTTTAGGTGAAAAACAATTCCGTAACTTGTTCGTACAAGCTACTAAAATCAAAGGTGGAACACTCGGTTTCAACTTCATGGTACTTCTTGAGCGTCGTTTGGACAACGTTGTTTACCGCTTAGGTCTTGCAACTACACGTCGTCAAGCACGTCAATTTGTAAACCACGGTCACATCCTTGTAGACGGTAAACGTGTTGATATCCCATCATACCGTGTAACACCAGGTCAAGTGATTTCTGTTCGTGAAAAATCACTTAAGGTTCCTGCTATCCTTGAAGCAGTTGAAGCTACTGTTGGACGTCCAGCATTTGTTACTTTTGATGCTGAAAAGCTTGAAGGTACACTTTCTCGTCTTCCAGAACGTGATGAAATCAACCCAGAAATCAACGAAGCTCTTATCGTTGAATACTACAACAAACAACTTTAAGATATTATTGTTCAAAAGCCAGTTCACAAGAATTGGCTTTTTTGGTATTAAAAAAGACTAGGTAACCTAGCCTTGTCTCTTAGTCGAGCATGTTGAGTAAGAGTTTTGTGATCTCTTGAGGGGTTTCACGCTTACCTCTGGTCACCCACATCTGGTAAACACCAAAGACTGCATGACTGACATAGACGCTGCTATAGAGTGTCTCGACAGGGGTTTCGGCTTTACCGTCGAGATAAATCTCATGTAGGTCTTGCGAAATCATTTTTTGGAGCTTTGTTCTAATAAAAGTCTGGATTTCCCTAGTCCCATTTTGCGTGAGAAGCGCCGCAAACAAGGACTCTCTGTCTAAAAACTCAAAAATTTCCAGGAAAGCAGCCCGTTTATCAAATTGGTTTTTATCAAAGATATATTCTAACTTATTAAAGAGAGATTGCTGGTAAATATCAATCATCTCATACTTATCCTTGTAGTGATTGTAGAAGTTAGAACGACTAATATGAGCTGTTTTAGCAAGATCGCTGGTGCTGATTTCATCAAAATTTTGCTGTTTTAAAAGCTCCACCATAGCATCTTCTAAAGCTTTTTTGGTTCTTTCCTTACGGGTATCGTGTGACATATGCAACTCCTTTTAAACAACTTTGTACACGGTGTCTAAAAACAAAATCGTTAAGGTTGTAAAATAGATTAAAATCAGTATAATAATATATTATAACAGAAAAAGAAAGAATTTGTCCAAGTAGAAAGGGAAATATGTTAGAGGAATTAAAAGCAATTTTAAAAAGCCCAAAATTATGGGTAACAATCTTTGGGGTGTCTTTGATCCCCATGATGTACAATGTGATTTTCCTATCTTCCATGTGGAATCCGTACGGCAAACTGGATCAGTTGCCTGTTGCGGTGGTCAATGAGGATAAATCAGCAACACTCAACAACCAAAAGCTAACCATTGGTGCTGACATGGTGGATAGTCTTGAAAAAAGTAAGACGCTGGATTATCATTTTGTTTCTAAAAGCAAGGCAGAAGAAGGCTTGGCTGATGGTGACTATTATATGGTGATTACTTTCCCAGAGGATATGTCAGAAAATGCAGCTAGTCTGATGACTAATGATCCTAAGCAGTTGACGATTAACTATCAAACAACTAAAGGACGTAGTTTTGTGGCTTCTAAGATGAGTGAGTCTGCCATGACAAAACTAAAAGCTAAGGTATCACAGTCTATCACAAGAACGTACACCTCTGCTGTTTTTAAAAGCATGACAAAACTACAAGGTGGTATGACACAGGCTGTCGATGGAACGCAACAGCTAGCAGATGGTAGCAAGACGCTAAAAGATGGTAGTCAAACTTTGACCGATAATTTACAAACTTTAGCGAGCTCTAGTCAAACCTTTGCTACTGGTGCCAATACTCTAAGTAGTGGCTTGATTACTTATACCAATGGTGTTGGTACTTTGTACAGTGGCTTAGGGACTCTCTCAAGTGGTCTTACGACTTACACGAATGGTGTCGGTACTTTGTACAGTGGCTTAGGGACTCTTTCAAGTGGTCTTACGACTTATACGAATGGTGTCGGTACTTTAGCTAGTGGTTTGGGCACTTTCTCAAGCGGTCTTACAACTTACACGAATGGTGTCAGCCAAGTGGCAAGCGGTCTTAATCAGCTTGATAGCAATACGCAACAGCTGGTTGATGGTATCTCAAGTCTATCAAGCAGTAGCCAAAACATTCAAAAACTGGTTGATGGGGCAACACAGTTGACAGATGGTTTACAAAGCTTGTCATCTAAGACAGAACTATCAGCTGATCAACAAGCCAATATCGATGCTTTGAAAGCAGGTCTGCCACAGTTAAATCAAGCTATTCAAGCCTTGAATAGTAGTTTGAGCAGTCAATCTGGAAGCAGCGTTGATACTTCAGGTGTCTTAGCGAGTCTCAACACACTTGAGAGCCAACTCCAGTCACTGCAGTCATCATCTAGCTCATCTAGTAGCTCACTCGCTGCTGTCCAAGCGACCTCTGCCTACCAAAGCTTGAGCTCAGAGCAACAAAGCGAGATAACAGCTGCGATTACCAACTCTAGCTCATCCAGCTCAGTAGACGTTTCCCCAGCTTTAAGTACAGTTGCTAGTCTCAAGACAGCATTGGCACAATTGCAATCAACAAGCACAAATAGCCAGCTGGCTAATCTCCAAGCACAAGTCAGTGCGATTGCTAGCCAAGCTAATACTGCTCTTACAGGAGCTACAGACGCTTTGACACAGCTTGATAGTGGTATGTCAGACATCCACACAGCTGTGAGCCAATCAGCACTTCCAGGAAGTCAACAATTGACATCTGGTATCTCAACATTGCAAAGCCAACTTGCAAGCGGCTCTAGTCAGTTATTGTCAGGTGCGACAACCTTTAGTAATGCTGTTTCTGCACTTAATAGTGGAGCTACTAAATTAGCAGATAATAACTCTAGCTTGATGTCTGGTATCAGCCAAATCGATACGGGAGCAAACCAATTAACAAGCAACAACGGTCAGTTGTTATCAGGAACGAGTCAATTGCTCTCAGGGGCAGGACAATTAGCAGGTAACTCTTCTACACTTACTAGCGGTACCGCTCAGTTAGTCTCAGGCGCAGGTCAGTTAGCAAGCAATTCTTCAACGCTTGTCAGTGGCGCAGGTCAACTCGCTTCAGGAGCTGATCAGATTGCTTCAGGATCTAGCCAATTGGCACAAGGTGGAACCAGCTTGACAAATGGCTTGACAACCTTGTCAACAGGTACAGATACATTGCTAAGCTCTCTAAGCAAAGCTGAAAATCAATTGAAACTGGTATCTGTTAAACCGAAAAACGCGACAGCAGTAGCGAACCCGCTTAAAGTGACCCACACAGACAAAGATAATGTCAAGACCAATGGTGTCGGTATGGCGCCTTATATGATGTCAGTAGCGCTTATGGTTGTAGCCTTATCAGCTAATGTCATCTTTGCTGAAGCTCTCTCAGGTAAAGAACCTAAGAACCGCTTTGTATGGGCAGGTAACAAGCTCCTCATCAATGGTATCATTGCGACAGCCTCTCCAATCATCCTTGTCTTTGCTGTGATGGCAATCGGTGTCAACCCAAGCTATGTTGGTAGAACTTTTGTGATAGCCATTCTAGCTGCTTGGAGTATGATGGCACTTGTCACAGCCTTGGTCGGATGGGACAGACGATATGGTTCCTTCATCAGTATGATTATCCTGCTTTTACAATTAGGAGCGAGCGCAGGAACTTACCCTATCCAATTGAGTAATAAATTCTTTGAAACTGTGCAACCATACTTGCCAATGTCTTATGCTGTTTCAGGATTTAGAGAAACCATTTCCCTAACAGGTGACATTACAGGACAAATCTGGGCATTGCTAGGCTTTACGGTAGGTTCTATGATTTTAGCCCTTCTCATTTACCGTAAACCAAAAGAAGATTAACTAAAAAAGTTCGAGTAAAGCTCGAACTTTTTTATGACTAAGGCAAAACGAAAGAGACCTGATAACTCAGGCCTCTCTCAGGAGATTTATGAAAAAGAAAAGTTTTAGGATGGTTACAGTATAGCGACCACTGCTTAAAAAAAGCTTAAAACATACGATTTTAGTGATTTTTGTATGTCTTAATCCGTCGGACCAAAAAAGAGCAGCAGGCAAAATAGGAGCGCACACAATAAGCAAGAAAGAAGCTTTTGAATTCTTAGAGAAGCGCTACCTCCTAAAATAAACATGGTGACGATGATAGCCAATTCGCAGGCTAAAAAAGTCAAGAAAAGGATAAATGGCAGACGCCCCTTGGTGTGTGGTTTAGGCGGTGTCTTTTTAGCTGAATGGTAGTAAAGCGCATTGCCTAAAGCCAGTAGGACAAGTAAAGTTCCAAGCCCCATTAGGCTTATCCGATAATTCCAGTCAGCAGCAATAGCCAAAATAGCAAAGATTATAAATCCTGCTGTCATGACGAAATTAAATGACTTTCGTGACATAACATACCTCACAAAAAACACTGTTTATAATATTACCTCTAATATCTTATTATATCACAAAAACGCTTTCAAAAGTAGTCTTGATTTTAAAGACGATGAGTGTTAGAGTTAGTCCAAAATTCTCAAAGTAAGTTCTAGTCTGTCTTAAAAACTGGAAATTAGACTGAGACAAAAAAATAAGGTAGAACTTACTATGGGACAAGTTGGTAACTGACAATGAAAAACAAACACTTAACTCTCTCTGATCGCAACGATATTCAAATAGGAATCAAACAGCTAAAAACCTTCTCAGCTATCGCTACTAAGCTAGGAAAAGACCCGTCCACAATCTCAAAAGAAGTTCGCAGAAATCGAGTGGTTAAAGAAAATTCTGTGACATCCAATTGTGAGGCCTGCCCTCTACTCAAAAAGGCTCCTTACGTTTGTAATGCCTGTCCGAAAAAGAGAAGCAACTGCGGATACCAGAAACAGTTCTACTACGCCAAAAGAGCTCAGCTTGACTATGAAGCTAAGCTCTCGGAGTCGAGAACAGGCGTTGCCCTAAACAAGGAAGAATTCTATAAAATGGACGCTATTGTCTCTTCTGCCATCCAAAAGGGACAACACCTCAACCACATCATCGCCTCCAACGAACTTTCGGCATCAAGAGCTTCTATCTACCGATACCTTGAAAAAGGCTATCTGTCCACAAAGCCCATTGATTTCCCCCGTGTCGTAAAATTCAGAAAGCGGAGAACCAGAAAACTCCAACCCATTCCTAAAGCGGCTAAAGAAGGGTGGTCCTACGCGGACTTCCAACGCTTTCTCACAGAGAAAGGAATCAGCTATTGGCTGGAAATGGACACCGTTACTGGACGGATCGGCGGAAAGGTACTTCTCACCTTCAACCTCTCTTTCTGTAACTTTATCTTCGCTCGATTACTTGATAATAAAACAGCCAATGAGGTCGCTAAACACCTCTACGCTATCAAGAATGACCTACACCAGAAAGAGATGAGCTTCTGCGAACTATTCCCTGTCATTCTGACCGATAATGGCGGTGAATTCGCTAGAGTAGACGATATCGAAATGGATGTTCGTGGAGAATCTAAACTCTTCTTCTGCGACCCAAATCGTTCTGACCAGAAGGGGAGAATTGAGAAAAATCACACGCTTATCAGAGATATTCTCCCTAAAGGAACTAGCTTCGATAACTTGACACAGGAGGACATCAACCTAGTTTGTTCACATGTCAACAGCGTCAAACGAGCTTCTTTCAACGGAAAATCAGCCTATGAACTCTTTACCTTTACCTACGGTGAGAAAGTGGCAACACTTCTCGGTATCTCTAAAATTGACCCTGAAAACGTCATCCAATCACCTCGATTATTAGATAAATAATCGCTAGTTTTTATCAGAAAATAATTTCAAAATAGAAAGGAACTTGTCCCGTCCTAAATTCCAGATGACTAGAACTTACTTTGAGACGTCTCAGAGCCAGTAACTTTAGTGTACCCTTTTTTCAATATTTTCAGGCCTAAAACTCACTATTATCAGCATTTTTAGTCAAAAAAGAACTTAGTCTGAGACTAAATTCTGTTGATTTTATGCAGTTTTCTCAGAGTAACTTCTGGAAGGACGGGAACTAGAACTTACTTTGAGAATTTACCTGTTAGAGTTAGTGTGAAAAAATGAGGAGGGTAGCCATGGACTTAGATGATAAATTATACCATATGACAAATGTATTGATGGATTTATGTGATAAATTGGAACTTAAAAACAGGAGCACTTTTATCTTGAAATACAACTTATCTCAAGAAGAATCTAGAACCATAGACACTATCTTTTTAGAACTGTTGAGCAATGAAACACAAGTAACCATCGATACTTTCACTGATATTGTAAATAATAGACTAGAGCGACATTTTTCAAAACCAGTCATAGAAGAGCTTTTAGAAGTTTATGCCGACTATCAACCAAAAGCTATAAAGAGGGTTAAACTATAAAATCAAAGGTTAACAGAAACCTTGATTCTATAGTTTAGCGGCTTTAGTTGCGACAAATGTTTTAATGTTCAGTTCATGGAGCCTTCCAGAGCCGTTGGTATCTTCGTATAAATCAAGTAATGTCAATCCGGCTTTCAATTGTCCGCCTATTTGTTCTGTCATATTATGAGAAAACTGCATGCCTGCATTTTCTTTGACCATGTAGCTTCTAGCCTTTTCATCTTTTAAAGGATTGAATGGCATTTTCCAAACGATTTCTTTTTCATCGTTATCCACGATATAGTTGATTTCATTGTTTAATCCTGCAAGAAAAATGCCACCCTTTTTCAAGATTCTGTACACCTCATTGAAAATATGTTGCACATCCTCAATATAGCAGTTTGATACAGGGTGGAAAACAATATCAAAAGACTCATCTTCGTAAGGAAGTGTTTTTGTCATATCTCCCTCTATGGCTTCTATGTGATAGCCTTCCCTTTCTGCCACTTTCAATTCAGACTCGATTTGTTTTTAGGAATAATCCAGTACACTACATGTCGCACCGAGAGCAGCAAATATTGGCATTTGTTGTCCACCACCAGAGGCTAATCCCAGAATTTTTTTATTCTTCAACTCCCCAAGTCACTCATGGGGTACAGGTACTGTTGGAGTCAGCAAAACATCCCACTTGCCATTTTGTGCTTCTAGATACTCTTCGTGCGAAATAGGTATTGCCCACACCCAGCCTTCCTCTACCCAGCTATCAATCGTTTCTCTATTTATATCCTGATATGATTTCATAATATTACTTCTCTCCTATTGAAAACGATTACTAAAGGTATTATAACATATCTCCCTTTTCGCCAGTAAGATAAAACCGCACTTTGAGAAAATAAAAAACCTAGAAACGCTGGTTTCATAGGTTTTTAGTGTGTTCAATTATTTCACTTCAGTAAAAATCACGTGTTTACGCAATTTTGGTGAGTATTTTTTCAATTGAAGACGGTCTGGCGTGTTACGTTTGTTTTTAGAAGTAAGGTACAAGCGTTCACCAGATTCTTTGTGTTCAAGTGTGATATTTACGCGCATGATATCTCCCTTCTATTATTTGCCAGCTTTAGCGATTTTACGTCCTTTGTAGTATCCTTTCAAAGATACACGGTGTGAACGTGAGTAATCTCCAGTAGTTTCGTCAAATTGTACTGATGGTGCAGTCAATTTGTAGTGTGTACGACGTTTGTTTTTCTTCGCTTTGGAAGTGTGACGTGCAGGTACTGCCATGTTTATGTTTTCCTTTCAATATGAGTTTTGATTTTCATCAACTTCACTATGATACCATATCTTTTTTGTAAAGTAAAGTTACTTGACAGATTTTTTTGAGAACCAAAATTCTCAAAGTAAGTTCTAGTCTGTCTTAAAAACTGGAAATTAGACTGAGACAAAAAATAAGGTAGAACTTACTATGGGACAAGTTGGTAACTGACAATGAAAAACAAACACTTAACTCTCTCTGATCGCAACGATATTCAAATAGGAATCGAACAGCTAAAAACCTTCTCAGCTATCGCTACTAAGCTAGGTAAAGACCCGTCCACAATCTCAAAAGAAGTTCGCAGAAATCGAGTGGTTAAAGAAAATTCTGTGACATCCAATTGTGAGGCCTGCCCTCTACTCAAAAAGGCTCCTTACGTTTGTAATGCCTGTCCGAAAAAGAGAAGCAATTGTGGATACCAGAAACAGTTCTACTACGCAAAAAGAGCTCAGCTGGATTATGAAGCTAAGCTCTCAGATTCGAGAACAGGTGTTGCCCTAAACAAGGAAGAATTCTATCGCATGGACGAGATTGTCTCTTCTGCCATCAAAAAAGGACAACACCTCAACCACATCATCGCCTCAAATGAACTTTCGGCATCCAGAGCTTCTATCTACAGATACCTTGAAAAGGGCTATCTGTCCACAAAGCCTATTGATTTCCCCCGTGTCGTGAAATTCAGAAAGCGGAGAACCAGAAATCTCCAACCCATTCCTAAAACTGCTAGAGAAGGACGGTCTTACGAGGACTTCCAAGGCTTTCTTACTAAGAATGATATCAGCTACTGGCTGGAAATGGACACCGTTACTGGAAGGATTGGAGGAAAGGTACTTCTCACTTTTAACCTCTCCTACTGCAACTTTATTTTCGCTCGGTTACTGGATAATAAAACAGCTAATGAGGTCGCTAAACACCTCTACGCTATCAAGAATGACCTACACCAGAAAGAGATGAGCTTCTGCGAACTATTCCCTGTCATTCTGACCGATAATGGCGGTGAATTCGCTAGAGTAGACGATATCGAAATGGATGTTCGTGGAGAATCTAAACTCTTCTTCTGTGACCCAAATCGTTCTGACCAGAAGGGGAGAATTGAGAAAAATCACACGCTTATCAGAGATATTCTCCCTAAAGGAACTAGCTTCGATAACTTGACACAGGATGACATCAACCTAGTTTGTTCACATGTCAACAGCGTCAAACGAGCTTCTTTCAACGGAAAATCAGCCTATGAACTCTTTACCTTTACCTACGGTGAGAAAGTGGCAACACTTCTCGGTATCTCTAAAATTGACCCTGAAAACGTCATCCAATCACCTCGATTATTAGACTTGTTCGGTAACTCAAAAGTGGTATACTAAAGGTATGGAAACAACATACGAAAAAGCCTTAAAATTAAACTCAGAGAATTTCAAATTGTTGATAGGTGTTAAAAAAGCGACGTTTCATCTGATGCTTGATTGTCTCACTGACGCTTATCAAGAGCAACACCGAAAAGGAGGACGCCCACGTCGTCTAAGCATGGAAGACCAACTTATCATGACCTTGCGCTACTTACGTTATTACCCCACTCAACGCTTGTTGGCATTTGATTTTGGTGTAGGTGTGGCAACTGTCAATGAGACCATTACATGGGTAGAGGACACCCTTCGTTCTTCGGGCCTCTTTGATTTAGACCACTTGGAAGCACCTAGCGCCACTGTTGCCATTGATGTCACTGAAAGTCCTATTCAACGCCCTAAAAAAACCAAAGCAAGAATTATTCTGGTAAAAAGAAAAGACATACCATAAAAACTCAAATCATGCTTGATTTGACTAGCCATCGTGCTTGTCAATTGGCTTTTTCAGATGGCCATACGCATGATTTTACCCTTTTTAAGGAGAGTATTGGCTATAGTTTGCCCCAAAGTACCCTTGTTTTCGTAGATTTAGGGTATTTAGGCATCTTGAAATTTCACGAAAATACCTTTATTCCTGCTAAGCGTTCTAAACATCACCTCTTAACCCAAGAGGATAAGCAGTTGAATCGCGAGATAGCTAAAATGCGTATTGAAGTTGAGCGCTATAATGCCAAATTTAAAACCTTTCAAATCATGGCACAGCCCTATCGTAATCGTAGAAAACGGTTTGAATTAAGAGCTGAGTTGATTTGTGGCATCATCAATCACGAGATGATGTAGTTACCGAACAAGTCTATTAGATAAATAATCGCTAGTTTTTATCAGAAAATAATTTCAAAATAGAAAGGAACTTGTCCCGTCCTAAATTCCAGATGACTAGAACTTACTTTGAGACGTCTCAGAGCCAGCAACTTTGGTGTACCCTTTTTTTCAATATTTTCAAGCCTAAAACTCACTATTATCAGCATTTTTAGTCAAAAACAGAACTTAGTCTGAGACTAAATTCTGTTGATTTTATGCAGTTTTCTCAGAGTAACTTCTGGAAGGACGGGAACTAGAACTTACTTTGAGAATTTACCATTTTTTTGAGAAAGCATTGACTTCCATAGCACTCTTTGCTAGAATGGATTTGATTTTGGTAGCTGCCGGGTTACCAAAAAGCGCTTAGACAAAACGTCCGTAGGCTTTTAGAGATGTTTTGTGTAGGTGCTTTTTTATTATTTTGGAGGCATTCTATATAGAAAGTCAAGAATAATTTTTAAAAATATTAACTATTTTTAAAAGCTATTTAGAAAATTGATTGCATGTGAAAAAGACCTGCTAAAAGCAAGTTTTTAAAATGATTCATGACTTTATAGTTTTACCTTAGCTTAGCTTCATCAAACAGTTGATTGGTTTTAAGAAGATGATAAATTACACGAATGAGCTTTTTAGCAACATGTGTCACAGCTACATTGTAATGCTTTCCTTGACTGATTTTTAGTCTTAAATAGGCTTTAAAATGTGGGGAATAAATGGCTATAAGCTTAGCAGCCTGTATTAGAGCGTACCTTAGATAAGAGGAGCCTCGTTTTACCATATGACCGGTATTATCCATCTGTCCTGATTGGTAAATGGCAGGGTCTAATCCTGCAAAGGCCTGGAGCTGATTTGGATTCTTGAAATTATGAATATTCTTAATTTCAGCTAGAATAATAGCACCAAGACGACTTCCAATTCCAGGAATAGAAGTAATAGGAGAGTTCAACTCAATCATCAAGAGGTTAATTTCCTCTTGGACTTGGTTAATTTGCTTATCGTAGTGTTTAATGCTTTCAATTAATTGAACTAACTCCAAGGATAAAACAGGTGAAGCATTACCAATAGTCTGTTTGGCTGTTTCTTGTATCTGATGCGCCTTATCAGCGGTTAGTCGCTTAATTTTAAGCAATGATGAGAACCGAGCACGAGCTATTCTTTGTGGAGAAGGATAGTTTGTTAGTAAGTCATAGATAAACTGATTATAGAGATTATTAACGATTCTGTGGAGTTCAGGGAAGATAATATCAAGTAATCTGATGTATAAATTCTTGCATCTAGATCGTGATTGAATTAGGCGATTTTGATAACGTGTCAGCTCTTTTAACTCGTCTAATACCCTATCTGTTTGATAACGTTCAGGGGTTACGTCAGAGCGTAGCTTACGAGCAATTAAAAGGGCATCTTTCCTATCAGTTTTAGTTTTTCTAAGCGATTGTGATTTAGCAAATTCTTTGATAATGAGCGGATTGTAGGCAAATACATTGTAGCCTAAGTCTCTTAAAAAGGTCACTATATTGTAGTTATAGTGTCCTGTTCTTTCAAGTGCTATCTGGACATCTTGTGTGATAGGAGATAGCTGTTCTAGCTTTAGTTTCAGCTGATGAAAACCTTGACAAGAATTGGCAAATCTGAAGTTGGTTATCACTGTTTCTCCAGTTTCGTTGATACAGGCTAAATCGTGTTTGTTTTTGGCAATATCAATACCAACATAAAACATAAGTTTCTGGTTCCTTTCGAGATTATTAGCGACTGTTGTTCGTTCCACGCACTCTTTGTCTTGTATCCTTACACGAGATAAAACGTCTGGGCGTTATCATTCTCATTACCAATTAAACAAAGAGCTGTGGTTAGAGCCTCCTAGAAATCGTCAAAGCGATTGGTGGAAGATACTAATCCACAGCGCTGAACTAAGTATAAAACAAATCTAAAAAATAATTAAAGAAAGGGTTTATACTAGCGGGAGCTACCCGCTAATATAAATATAAGGTAGATGTTATGGTATGGTTTTATTTAATCTTAGCGGGTATGGCAGAGGTTTTCTGGTCAACTTGTATGAAGTTGTCAGAAGGTTTTTCTGTTTTAAAATTCACGATTTTGACTATTGTTGGCATGCTTGTGAGTTTTTATTTTCTTTCCTTAGCGACAAAGGAGCTGCCGCTTGGAACGGCTTATGCTATATGGACAGGCATTGGCGCTCTTGGAGCTGTGATTGTGGGTATTGTGATGTTTAAAGAACCTGCAAATGCAGCCCGTCTCTTCTTTGCACTCTTGCTTTTGATTGGTATCATTGGACTCAAAGTCACCTCAGGGCACTGAGCGTTTCATGTGAAACTTAGCTCTGTATCCTTTTATAAACACCTAAAATATGGTAAAATAAGGTACGTTTATCAGTTAGAGAAAGGATGAGAGTGTCTGGGCTGGCTGCTTGTTTTAAGGACACTCTAGAGTGATTATGAAGTTACAAAAGCCTAAAGGGACACAGGATTTATTGCCACAAGATACACTCAAATGGCAATACGTAGAAGATGTAGCACGCAAGACCTTTGCCAACTACCGCTATGCTGAAATTAGAACGCCAATGTTTGAGCACTATGAGGTTATCAGCCGCTCTGTTGGCGACACAACAGATATCGTTACCAAGGAGATGTACGATTTTTACGATAAGGGCGATCGTCATATCACCCTTCGCCCAGAAGGAACAGCGCCTGTGGTGCGTTCTTATGTCGAAAACAAACTCTTTGCGCCAGAGGTGCAAAAGCCTGTCAAGCTGTATTATATGGGCTCAATGTTTCGCTATGAGCGTCCTCAAGCAGGGCGTTTGCGTGAGTTTCACCAGATTGGGGTGGAGTGCTTTGGCTCTTCCAATCCAGCTACAGATGTTGAGACTATCGCTATGGCTTATCAGCTCTTTGATAATCTCGGTATCAAAGATGTGACCCTGCACCTTAACAGCCTTGGGAATACACAGAGTCGTCTTGCCTATAGACAAGCTTTAATTGATTATTTGACACCGCTTCGTGACAGTTTGTCTAAGGATAGCCAGCGTCGTTTGGAGGAAAATCCGCTACGTGTGCTAGATTCTAAGGAAAAAGAGGATAAGGCAGCCGTTGAGCATGCGCCGTCAATTCTTGATTACTTGGACGAGGAGAGTCAAGCGCACTTTGATGCGGTGCGTGATATGTTAGAGACGCTAGACATTCCTTATGTCATTGATACCAACATGGTGCGTGGTTTGGATTATTATAACCACACGATTTTTGAGTTCATGGCGACTGTTGGTGGCTCTGAGTTGACTATCTGTGCTGGTGGGCGCTATGATGGTTTGGTCGAGTATTTTAATGGACCTGCTACCCCTGGTTTTGGCTTTGGTCTTGGTATTGAGCGCTTGCTTCTAGTTCTTGAAAAGCAGGGCGCTACTTTGCCTTCTTGTGAGCCGCTAGACGCCTATATCGCTGTTTTAGGGGATGAGGTCAATAGCGCAGCGCTTCAGTTAGTTCAAGCGCTTCGTCAGCAAGGCTTTAGCGCTGAGCGTGATTATCTAGGGCGTAAACTAAAAGCGCAGTTCAAGGCAGCCGATAGCTTTAATGCAAAAACGGTTATCACACTTGGCTCAAGCGAACTTGAAAGCCAGCAAGTCAGCGTCAAAAACAATCACACACGTGAAGAAGTCAAGGTGAGCTTAGAGGCGATAAAAACAGACTTTGAAAATATCTTAAAACAACTGAATTTCTAAAAGACAGTCTCATATGAGACTGTTTTTTGCCGTTTAGACAGGGAGATAAACCACATAGACCAAAAGCCTAGTCAAGCAGCTCAACTTGTGTTTTAATAAAAGTGTAAAGGAGGTTTAGCCATGGAGGTTAAAGCAGCGATTGCAAAGCAGGAAAAAGAAGAAGTCGTCATCTATGCTCATCAGTTGGATGAAGAAGTAGAGACGCTTCAAAAGAGTATCAAAGAGTTGTTAACACCGCAGTTGTTATCAGTCAAAAAGAAAAGAGAGCAGTACAAGGTGCAGCAAAAAGCTGTCGTTCGGATTTATCGTGAGAACCGTAAACTCATCATTGATACGCTAGATGGCTACTTTGAGTCCCATCAAGCGCTCAGAGACATGAAGAGGATCTTGAGTGCTGACTTCATCCAAATATCACAGTCAGAGCTTATCAATCGCAGACATGTCCAGCGTGTCAAGATAACCAAGACTGGTTTGGTGGAGTTGCGTTTGGTTGGAGAGAGGACGAGCTATTCCTCACGTCGCTATCTCAAGATTTTAAAGGAGGCGTTGTAAGATGAAAGTTAAGGATTTATTTGTTGCAGGTTGTCAAGGCTTGAGTATTGGTCTTGTGTGTTCACTGGTGTTTTCTGCTTTGTTTTCAGAGGTTTACAGTCCCCTAAACCCCTACTCAATCATGGGTGTTTGGTATGGTCAACATCTGACCAACGTGCAAACCATGGCGGTTTGTGCAGGTTTATGGTTTTTGATTGGTTGTCTCTTTTCTCTCGGCACGTGGTTTTTCCAACAAGAATGGAGTCTTTTGCGCATGACCATTTGCCATTTTGTAGCCATGCTTATAGGTCTCTTTGGCATTGGCTTTTTAGCAGGTTGGTACAATCCAAATGTAGCAAATGCACTTTTGTTTGTCATAGTCTTTAGTATCATTTACGCCATCATTTACTGGTTTTCGCTACAGGAGATGAAGCGGGTCATCCGAGAAGTTGATGGGCAGCTAAAGCATTCCAAAGACAAATAGAAAAAACTCTGCCCAATGGGTGGGGTTTTTGCTGTCTTTTTGTTATAATAGGTGAGATGAATTGATTTTAAGCAGGAAAGGAAGCAGATACACTGGTGTATCTTGGTATTACTATGAAAAGAAGTATGTATGCGGGTAGTGTCCGCAAGGAGCATATCGGACAAACCTTGACGCTAAAAGGCTGGGTTGGACGTCGTCGTGACCTTGGAGGTCTTATTTTTATCGATCTTCGTGACCGTGAAGGAATCATGCAGCTTGTCATCAATCCTGAAAAAGTGGACGCTAGCATGATGGAAACCGCTGAAAAGCTAAGAAGTGAGTTTGTCATCGAGGTGACTGGTGTCGTTGTCGCTCGTGAGGAAGCAAATGATAAGGTGGCAACAGGAAGTGTGGAGTTGCAAGTTGAGGACTTAGCGATTTTAAACACGGCTAAAACAACGCCATTTGAGATTAAAGACGGCATTGAAGCAAATGATGAAACACGCTTGCGTTACCGCTACCTCGACCTTCGTCGTCCAGAGATGCTTGAAAACTTTAAACTGCGTGCTAAGGTGACGCATTCTATTCGCAACTACTTGGATGAGCTAGACTTTATCGATGTGGAAACACCTATGCTCGCTAAGTCAACGCCAGAAGGTGCTCGTGATTATCTGGTGCCAAGTCGTGTGAGTCAAGGGCATTTTTACGCTCTTCCTCAAAGTCCACAAATCACTAAACAGCTTTTGATGAATGCTGGTTTTGACCGCTATTATCAAATCGTCAAATGTTTCCGTGATGAGGATTTGCGTGGAGATCGTCAACCTGAGTTTACACAGGTCGACTTAGAGACTAGCTTTTTATCTGACCAAGATATCCAAGACATTACTGAAGGCATGATTGCTCGTGTCATGAAAGACACCAAAGGGATTGAAGTCACTCTGCCATTCCCACGTATGGCTTATGACGATGCGATGAACAACTACGGTTCTGATAAGCCAGATACACGCTTTGATATGCTACTTCAAGACATTACAGAAACTGTCAAAGGTATTGACTTTAAGGTCTTTTCACAAGCGCCAGTTGTTAAGGCAATCGTTGTCAAAGGTGGGGCGGATAGCTACTCACGTAAAGACATTGACAAGATGACAGAAGTGGCTAAGCAATTTGGTGCTAAGGGGCTTGCTTGGATTAAGTATGTTGATAGTGCCATTACTGGTCCTGTAGCTAAGTTCTTGACAAGTATCGAAGAGCAGTTGACAGAACGTTTACAGCTAGTAAACGGGGACTTGGTGCTATTTGTGGCAGATAGTCTAGAGGTTGCCAACAACACGCTCGGTGCTTTGCGTACTCGTATCGCTAAAGAGCTTGACATGATTGACACGTCACAGTTTAACTTCCTCTGGGTGGTTGACTGGCCAATGTTTGAGTGGTCTGAGGAGGAAGGACGCTATATGAGCGCACACCATCCTTTTACATTGCCACAAGAAGATACTGCTCATGAGCTTGAAGGTGACCTCTCAAAAGTACGTGCAGTTGCTTATGACATTGTCCTAAATGGTTACGAGCTTGGTGGTGGTAGCCTGCGTATCAACCATAAGGACATGCAAGAGAGCATGTTTAAAGCGCTTGGTTTCTCAGAAGAAGATGCTAATGAACAGTTTGGTTTCTTGCTAGAAGCTATGGACTATGGTTTCCCACCACATGGTGGACTCGCTATCGGGCTTGACCGCTTTGTTATGCTACTAGCAGGTAAGGACAATATCCGTGAAGTCATCGCCTTTCCTAAAAACAACAAGGCAAGTGACCCGATGACACAAGCACCTAGCCTTGTTTCTAAGAAACAACTGGACGAACTAGCCATTACAACATCAGAGAATTTAGACTAAAATAAAAAGAAAAGTTATGCCAAGAAAAAAAGCTACCCCTTTGAAAAGACTCAAGTATGAAATTAGCAATCTCGCAAAGAAAGCTGGTCTTTTCCACACCCTACAGAGTATCTCAAGAGAGAAATACGCTGAAAAAATTTCAGCGTCCCTTCTCTATGGTCTTCTCTCAAGTATAGCGGTCAATTTCTTCTTTCAGCCGGGGCATGTCTACTCAAGCGGAGCAACAGGTCTAGCGCAGGTCATCTCGGCTGTGAGTGAGCGCTTCTTGGGCTTTGAACTACCGATTGCGGTTGCCTTTTACGCTATCAATCTGCCCTTATTGCTTTTAGCTTGGTATCAAATTGGGCATAAGTTTACGGTGTTTACCTTTATCACGGTAACAGTGAGCTCACTTTTTATCCAGTTTATCCCGCAGGTGACTCTTACCACCGACCCTCTCATCAATGCTATTTTTGGTGGGCTTGTTATGGGAGTTGGGATTGGTTATGGATTGAAGTCTCGTATTTCAAGCGGTGGGACAGATATTGTCAGTCTTGCTATTCGCAAGAAAACAGGACGTGATGTTGGGCGGATTTCGCTCATGGTCAATGGGATAATCATGATTTTTGCAGGGATTTTGTTTGGCTGGAAGTATGCTCTCTACTCTATGGTGACTATCTTTGTCTCCAGTCGAGTGACAGACGCTATCTTTACTAAGCAAAAGAAAATGCAAGCTATGATTGTTACCAGTCATCCTGAAAAAGTCATCCATAAGATTCATAAACGCCTGCACCGTGGCGTGACCTGTATCAATGACGCTGAAGGAACTTATAACCATGAGAAAAAATCGGTGCTTTTAACCATTATCACACGTGAAGAATACGGTGAGTTTAAACACCTAATGAAAAAAACAGATCCGAGTGCCTTTATCTCGGTGGCTGAAAATGTTCATATCATTGGACGATTTGTGGATGACGATTAGTTGTTCTTGTAAGGAGGTGAGCTGAGTGATCAAGCGAGAACAATTAGCACTAGTTAAAAGTTTAGTTGTCGTTACAGCTGGTATTGCCATTTATACCTTTGGTTTTATCAAGCTCAATATGTGTAATCACTTGGCAGAAGGGGGCATTGCAGGGGTGACCTTGATTGTTCACTCGCTTTACGGTATTGACCCTGCCTATACCTCGTTGTTGTTGAATATTCCATTGTTTATCCTAGGTGCTAAGATTTTAGGGAAGCGCTCTTTAGCCTTTACGCTCTATGCGACTATCTTGATGTCTTTCTTTATGTGGATGTGGCAACAAATACCAATGGAGCTTCCTCTTCGTGACGATATGATGTTGGTATCAGTGGTAGCTGGTCTTATTGCAGGAGCTGGGAGTGGTCTTGTCTTTCGCTACGGTGCTACAACTGGAGGGACAGATATTATCGGGCGTATCCTCGAGGTAAAGCTTGGCTTTAAACTGGGACAGACCTTGTTGGTTATTGATGCCTTGGTCTTGATTGCTTCGCTAACTTATATTGACCTGCAGCACATGCTCTACACCTTGATTGCTAGCTTTGTTTACAGTCAAGTGCTGACGATTGTGCAAAATGGTGGTTACACTGTGCGGGGGATGATTATTGTCACGAGATGTTCTCATCAAGTGGCGGATGCGATTTTGCAGGAAATCAATCGAGGTGTCACCTTTTTAAAAGGACAAGGCGCCTACTCCAAAACAGATATGGATGTCCTATATGTCGTGCTCAATCCTAGTGAGGTGCGTGATGTCAAGGCATTGATGGCAAAGATAGACCCAGATGCCTTTATTTCTATTATTGACGTTGATGAGGTTATCAGCTCTGATTTTAAGATTAGACGGCGTAACTATGATAAATAAAAGAACAGACACTTGTCTGTTCTTTTTATGTTTGTTACATTTCATCGGGCGCTTGAACACCGAGTAAGCGAAGCGCTTCTTTGAGGACAACAGCAGTAGCGTAGCTGAGAGCCAAGCGGCTGTCACGCTCTGGAGAATCATCTAAGATACGTGTGTGAGCATAGTATTTGTTGAAGCTTTGGGCTAAGCTAATCGCAAATTTTGCAATGATAGAAGGCTCAAAGTTATCCGCACTACGAACGATGATACGTGGGAAGTCTTGAAGAAGCTTGATAATTTCCCAGCTTTCACTGTCATTTAAGCTGTAGTGAGCTTCTGGATCTGGTGTGAAGTTGGCTTTTTTCAAGATAGACTGGATACGTGCGTGAGCGTATTGCACGTAAGGCCCTGTTTCACCTTCAAAGGAAACCATAGCTTCAAGGTTGAAGTCGTAGCCGTTTAGGCGGTCAGTTTTAAGGTCGTAGAACTTGATGGCACCAACACCAACGGCGTGTGCGACTTCGTCTTTATGCGGCAAATCTGGGTTTTTCGCTTCGATTTGGGCTTTGGCACGGCTAACCGCTTCAGCGATGGTAGGCTCAAGAAGGATGACATTTCCTTTACGAGTAGAGAGTTTTTTGCCGTCTTTTGTTACCAAACCAAAGGCCACGTGTGTGACATCGTCAGACCACTCGTAGTCCATCTCTTTGAGAAGGGCTTTTAGTTGTTTAAAGTGTGCAGACTGCTCGTTTCCGACGACATAGATAGCTTTTGCAAAGTCATAGGTACGTTTACGGTAAAGGGCAGCAGCAAGGTCACGAGTGATGTAGAGTGTAGCACCGTCTGATTTCTTGATGAGGGCAGGGTGCTCGATACCGTATTTTTCAAGGTTAACGACTTGTGCACCTTGAGATTCTTCAAGAAGTCCTTTTTGGGTGAGGATGTCAACGACCTCATCCATCTTGTCGTTGTAGAAAGCTTCACCGTTGTAGCTGTCAAAGGACACTTCAAGCTCATCGTAAAGACGGCTAAACTCAACGAGACTCTCATCACGGAACCATTGCCATAGGCGAGTAGCTTCCTCGTCGCCATCTTCTAGCTTGCGGAACCAAGTACGTGCTTCCTCATCAATGCTAGGGTCGTTTTCAGCTTCGGCATTGATACGGACGTAGAGTTTGAGGAGTTCATCAATTGGATGTGCTTTGACGGCTTCTTCACTGCCCCATTTTTGATAAGCGACAATCAACATCCCAAACTGTTTACCCCAGTCCCCAAGGTGGTTGATTTTCACTGCTTTGTAGCCAAGCTTTTCAAAGATTAAGGCAAGGCTGTCTCCGATAACGGTTGAGCGTAAGTGTCCGATAGAGAAAGGTTTTGCGATGTTAGGACTTGACATGTCAATAGCGACATTGCGACCGTGTCCTAGGTCTTGCTCAGCATAGTGGTTACCTGCTGTGATGACGTCGCCCAGCACACGGCTAGATATACTTGCTTTGTCTAGGAAAAAGTTAATGTAAGGTCCCACCGCTTCAATCTTTTCAAAGCCAGTGGTGTCTAGTTTTTCAACGATTTCACTAGCAATCATTTGTGGAGCTTTACGCAATACTTTGGTTAGTGAAAAGGTAGGAAAGGCAAGGTCACCCATTTCAGCGTTTTTAGGGGTTTCTAACAATTGAGTGATTTGTTCTAATGTCAAATCAGGAACGGCTTGATGAATGCTCTGTGCGACAGTTTGTTTAGTATCCATAGAGTTCTCCTTATTAGTATAGTTATTCACCTCTATTTTATCATATTTTAGGGAACTATGCACAAGCCATCTAACTAAAGTTAAAAATGCTATTACACCAACGTTTTCAAGGATTTTCATTTTTTTGAAATATCCTCAAATCTCCCTAAATTTATCCCGAAAGTTCCGAAAAAAGTTCACAAATTTTGATGAGTTCAGTAAGCAAGAAATTAGCGCCACACGGCGCTTTTTTAGTTGCTAAAATTTAAATACATTTAGCACATTAGCGCTGGTAAATGTTATAACCCTAGGCTTTCTACTTTACCATGACACCCGCTAAAAATCTTGAAAAAGTGCGCGTGACGTAAGATAACACCTTGTGGCGGCTCTCCTTTTTGACAAAGTAGGGGGGGCAAAATCTGCCACCCTCTGCCATGGTATGGTATAATAATGCTTAGAATATGCTTTAACGTGTCGTGGGGTAACCATGAGAAAACCGCTCATACTGTGAGCGGTCTTTTTTGTTTGTTCAGCGGTAATGCACCGTTATCGCTAACACTGTGCGTATATCCACTTCACAACCATAAGTCTGGGCTACTGTTGTCACGCTCACCACGTCTACACCCTTAGCCCATTCATTAACCCGCTCTTCAAATTGTTCTAGGGTCTCTCTTGCCTGTTCGTAGAATAGTTTGATTTTCATTGTGTCTTGTCCTTTCTGTTTTGATTTTATACGGTTTTTACTTTTTTAATACGGTTTTTATTTTTAGGGTGTCGCTGTAATCTCTTGGCGCTCAAGGGTTTTAATACCTTTATACGGTTTATACTGTCGTTTTGAAAGTTGCACTACACACATAACACCTTAAAGCCTTAGCCCTCTTTATACTCTTATATCTTTTTTAAATAACAGTAAAAAGGGTATAAACAGTATAAAAGAGAGCTTAAAGCCTTGATAGCACTGGGATTGTTTTTTATACGGTTCTAAAAATAACCGTATGATTTTTTTGAAAACCGTATAAAATCATTTTTTCTTGGCGTGGTAGTAGCCCTTTTCATACTTTGGGTTTTTGCATTTCTCGGGCTCGTATCGGTTGTTATCGTAGCGACCTTTTGTATATCTAGGCTTGTCGCTGGCTGGGTTAAAGCCTAGATGATGTTCACGCCCTGCTGGTATGGTTCTACCACCCTTAGTAAAGCCCTCTGGGAGGTTCTCGCCCACTTCACGGTGAAAAGCGTTCTGTTTCTTAATACTCGTTAAGTTGTTAGCTTCAAGATAATTAAGCCACACATACCACACAAAGCTATTAGGTAAAAACTCGCTTTCTAAATCATCCGTAAAGAAATCAGCAATAAAAGCCAATACGGGATTAATGTCTAACTGAAAATCATGTAAGGCGTCTTGGCTTGCCTGTGGGTTGACGTCCTCGGTTGGTGTCTCAAGGGCTAGTCTAACCACGTATTCAAGCACCTCTTGGCGATTGATGTAGTCATGTTTGATTGCCTTGTTTGGCTTACCTTTAAAACGTGAGGTAAAAGGTAGCACCCTAAAGCGCCGTTCTATTGCCTGTACGTCTCCTACCATGTTGGGAAAACCGTTAGAAGATTGTATCACGGTCATATTAAGCGTTAAACTATACGGCTTCTTACCTTTTTCCTCAATGGTGATAGGGTCGCCTGTGGTTAAGCTAAACATGACAGACGTGTCTTTTATGTCTGCCCCTGCCTGCACGTCATCACCAATCACAACGGACTTACCCAAAAGCTGGGAAGTGACAAAACGGCTTTTATGTAGTTCGTTAATCTTGAGTGTTGCGATATTTTCAAGCCCTACAATATTGATGATAAGCTGTTGTAATGTCCCTTTACCTGTTCCACCTTCACCATATAACCAAAAGAGGTTATTAAGGCTTGAGCCTGTCACGCTGGCTTTTATGACTTGGATAGCGAGCCTGTACAATTCGTTATCACCGTCAAATAAATCAGCCAACCACGTTTTAAACGTCCAACCACTGATATTAGGTTCAGTAGCTTGTTTATTATAGTTTGTCTTGATTTTGCGCGTGACTATGATGTCTGGTGTAAAGTTCTGTGTCTCTTCGGTCTTAGCATTATAAAGGCAATTACCAAAGGCTGTGTAATCGCTGGCTATTTCTTTCATAACAGAACTGTGACTAATCTTATAAAGTACGTCGCTTGCTTGTTTCTCGGTCAGTTCTGGGTTAATAGTATGTATGCAATCCCTTAACAGCTCTTCATTTTCAATATAAACCCCGTTGTCTGGGTGGTAGAAATACAAGGGCGCTTTTTGGTTGTGTCCTGCTGGCTGGATACGGACAAAGTAGATAAACCGCTTTAAGAAGTTAGCCACCTCTAGGGGCTTCTTAGGTGTTGCTTTCTCCTTGGCTTTCATCGCCTTGGCTCTGCAATCCGTTTCTATCTTTTGGCGCTGTAGTTCTTCATGGGGGTCTTGCTTGCTCTCGCCTGCCTCCCATGCCGTCACCTCGTCGGCAAGCCTCTTGAGTTTTAGCGCCACGTCTGGGTGCTCTAGGGCTTTCTTATAAGCCTTGTCGTAGGCTTCTTGAGCTATCTTATTCAGCTCACGCCCTAGCTGTCCACGGATATTTTTAAAGGTTGTTAGCTTATCTGTGTCTTTTTCTTTGCTGTTATCCTCTTTTGTAGCTGGCGGTTCGGTTCTCTCTAGACTTTCTAACTCGCTTTGGTCGGTGTCTAGCTCATTTTGTATTGTCTGCGTGATTTCTTTAATGTCAGTCACGCGCTCACCTCCTTCTTGTATAGTTTATTGAGTTCCTGCAAAAAGTAAGGGGCTAGGTCATAGCGACTGACAAGGCTAGCAAAGACCTTGATACAGTCTTCAGCGCTGTAACCATGCTCATATAGTAACCATATCAAGGTCACCACGTCAGCACGGCTTGATAAGCCATACTGTACACGCTCAAACAACCACGGGTCACAAAGTGGTTGCGCCTGTCTGTTTGCTTGTAAATCGTTTAGCCCTAGTTCTTCTAACACCTCTAAAAGCTCGCTTGGTGCGTGCGTGATAGGTAAAGCACGGACAACCTGCCACCCCTCACCCTCAAGGCGTTCAGTCGCTTTCAGTATCAGCCCCTTTTTGTTCAGTGGGTAAATCGTCATGTCTGGCGGTTTGAGATAAACCACCTTAAGATAGTCGCCCTTTCTTAGTGTCAAGGTCTGACTAGTCTTTAGAAAACTGAAAAAGGTTGCCATACGCTCGGAAAGAGTGAGTTCTATTAGTCTAAACATGCTTGCCACCCTTTCTACGTTTCTTCTTTAGCTTCTTAGCTTGTTGCCTTTCTTTTATCTGCTCAAAAGTTTGTTCCCTAGGTATATAATATTTTTCAAGACAGTAGTACCCACTATTTAGTGCGGGATGTATATTGTACATTGCCATTAGTCCACCCCCAAAAAGTAAAGCACGTCAGAAACTTTGTAGTAAGATAACTTAGTGTCTGGTATCGGTGGTTTATAGGTCGTAAGCCCGTGGTCTTTCCACCGTTGCAAAGTCTGCCAACTAATATCTAATTCATTCCTTAACTGACTTTGAGAGATAAGCCCTAAAGCGCCCCTCTGTGGGGCTTTTTCCTCTAGGGTTTTCACAATTTCTTTAAATACGGCTTGCGTCTCGCTTAGCACGCTCTTTTGTATCAATCCTTTAACTATAGTGTCGCTGTCTGTTGCCATGTCTAGCCCTCCTTTAGGTAGTCTTGCCAATCGGTCAAACTTGCATTGAGTAACACGGTAAGGCGCTTTTGTTCCTCTTGGTTTTGGTTGTATAGGCTTCTAGCACCTTCTAGTAACTCTTCTTGGTCTCTAGGGATATAGTAACCGTAGCGGTTATTCTTACGCCCACCGACGATAGGGACACCGTAGCGCGTGACAAGGCGATAAATAATACTTCTAACCGTTCGTGGGTTGACCTTCAAAAGCCTTGTTATCTCACTAGCTGGTGTTGCGTTTTCAGCACCTACCTTGATTAGCCTTAGCGTTCGTTTCTCTAGTCTGTTCATCTCTAGCCCTCCTAGTGTCTCTCAATCTGCATAACAGCGCCATAGCGTGCGCCTACGACTTCATCCCTGTAATTATCTTCCTTAGGTTCTAACCGCTCACTATCAAGCGTGAAATAGCTCTCACGGTGTATTGCAACTATCAGCATTATGATAGCCAACACAAAGACAATCACATAACCAACGGGACTTAAATTCAGCTCATCAATCATTGTTTAAGCTCCTCTCTATACTTATCGGCAAGTTCTCTATGCTCTCTTATGAGTTGCTTCAAAGCAAGCCTAGCGGTAGTGCCTAATGTCCTATAAAGGTTTACCTCATTTTCAAGCTCTGCAAACTCTAGCACGTTCACAATGTCCAATAATTGACCGCATAGTCCTTCATAATCGTTCAAAATATCAAAACTTTTTTTCATGTCTTAACCCTCTCTTTCTTCACGCTCTAACTTATAAAATAAAGCGTCAGTCTTATCAGCAACATTTTTCAAACTGTCATAAGCTAAATGATTAACACTAATCAAGCCGTCATGCTGTAACAAGGCGTCAAAGGCTTGTGGCTGTTGGCTTATGTAGTCCCAAAGCAAGCCATAAGCGTCTACAATGTTGGCTAGTGTATTGTTAATCGTCTCAAGTTCCTTGATAATCTCTTGTCTCGTTGTCATTTTATTTTCTCCTATGGTATAATAGCCCTAAAAGCACTTAAACCCTTTTAGTCATTACTTGCTTACTACCTAAATCGTGTTTAATTGCTTAGCTGTTATTTGACACCTAGTTGGCGCTAGGTGTTTTTCTTTTTAGCCTTTATTAAAAGCCTTGGAACATTCAGCGTTAAACTTTGCCCGCTGTACGTCCGATAGCTGGGAGCAGATAAGTTCACACCCCTTTTGACTAATAAGGTACTTGGTTTGTGTTTTGCCACGCTTGGTATAATAGCCGTCTTCCTCCCAATAGGCGGTAACGTCTACCCCTGCAACCTTTAATAACTTGCTATATTGTCCAATATCAGTGAGTAACTCACTATGAGACTTGCCTGCCCAACTAGCAACTAGGCGACTTTTTAAAGTATTTATGTTTTGACCTCCTTTGTGTTTCCTACTGTTTCTCACTGTGCTTACTATGTCATGCCACCACCTCCCAAAAGTTGCCACGCGCATTACAAAACACCATTGCGTAATTTTACGAAACTTTAGACTTAAAAAAATATATCTTCAAGTTTTATGTCGGGAAATAGAGGTAATAACAAGGTTTTAAAAATCATTTTTTCACTATCTTTAAAAGGGACTCGTCCTTTTTCCTTGTTGCAATAGCTTTGTTCGCTAATACCTAGTTCTTTTCCCATTTGTTTTTGAGTTTTACCTAACATGTTTCGGTAACCTCGTACTTTTTTAGATTGAAACATAAAGTCAACCTCCTTTCGTAACTTTTCGAAATAGATTATAAACCACTTCTAAATAAAAATCAACATAAAAAATTATTTTTGCGTAACTTTTCCCAACTATTGCTAGATTTTTCTTTATTTTTGTGATAGTATCTATTTTAGAAAGAGGTTAAAAGATGAAATGAAAAATACTGTAAATAAAAAAGCTGTTGGTGCTCGTATAAGGAAAATAAGGCTAGAAAAAGGGATGACCTTGGAAGAGTTCGGGAAACTTATGGGAGCTGATAAAGGAATTGTGTCACGTTGGGAAAATGGAACGTCTGTTCCAAAAGCAGAACGTTTAAAGACAGTCGCCAAATTAGGCGATATGACTGTAGAAGAGTTACTAAACGGTTCTCCTAGATACGACTGGGATAAGGTAGAAGAAAATTTAAGAGACTCGTATTCTTTTACTATAGCGGGTGACCTTTATTCTATTCCATTTGAAGAAAAGATATTTTCTAAATTAAAGAACACTCTAGAAAACATTGAGGACGTAACTTTTTCAAGCGACGATATTTTAACCTTTTATCAAGATTGCATTGAAAGAAATATAATAATTACAGACTATAGTAGTTTAATCAGCTATTTAAAAGAGAGGGTTGAAGAATACAATGATATAATTCAAGGTGTTTCAGACTTTGATGAAAAAGAAGATACTGATACAGGTCTTTTATCAGCAATATTAGGAAGTAGAAATAAATACTTGACCTTATTAAATAAGGCAGAAGGAAAACAAAAAAAACCAATAGCAAAGGCTGCTACTGGTTTAGATAGTTGATGATATGCACTTAGCATTGATGTAGTTACATTATACCATACTTTGCGCGTGTAATGGATTGACACCATACTTGATTAGCGATACAATGGATATAGAAAAAGGGAACTGTCGGCTAACAGTCCCCCCATGGTAACGCCGTTTAAGACGGCTAGCCGTGTTCAGAATTTAGTTATTAACAATAACCGTCCGAACTCTCGCTAAAAGTATGGGACGGTTTTTCTAATGTCATTTTTTATTGTTCATGATTGTCGCTACTAACACGCCAAAAGCAATCATTAGTGACAACGCTTCATAAACAGACACCGCCTGTTGTCTCCTTTCCGTTGGATTTTGGTCTTACATACATAAGCACCACCCCCAAACTAGAGACACGGCAAACCGCCTTTTACTTTGTTACCTTGGTCTAGTGTAGCATAACTTGCAAAGTCTGCCAATATGCTACCTGACAAAACCTGTACTTCTTATCACGTCTTAGAACGCTCATATTTGCGTTTTAAGCGCCTTTAGTTTTCGGTGATACATTTAGCCACAAGATAGATTAAACGAAAAAATAGGGCTATTCTCGTAGCTCTTAAAGCAAAAAAGAGACCTTGCAACGCTCGCTTGGTCTCAAACTCTAATATTATAACATGCTTTCTATTTGCATATTTCGATAAAACTATTATACCACGATAAATCTTAAACCCTTTTAGTCATTACTTGCTTACTGATGTTTTTAGAAAGGTTTATCATGAAAATAACTAAAATTACAAATAAGAACGGTAATACAGTCTACCGCTCCCAAATCTATCTAGGTACAGACGTCATCACGGGTAAGAAAGTCAAGGCAACCATCACCGCTAGCACTCAAAAGGAGCTTAAAAGGCTAGCTCGGCAACGTCAAGAGACTTTCAACCTAAACGGTCAGACGGTTCACAAAATCATAAAAGCAGACACTTTCAAAGAGTTGTCTGCCCTGTGGTTCGATACCTATAAGCCAACTGTCAAACCTCAGACTTATAAGTGTACTCGGTGCGTGTTCAATAAGCATATTCTACCACGTTTAGGAGACGTCAAGCTAATCAAAATCAACACCCCTTTTTGTCAAGATTTTGTTAACAAGGTATCTGCTAGTGGGTATAAAGAGTACAAAAGCGTTATTGCTTTTGTCAAAAGGGTCTTACAGTATGCTGTCAGCTTACAGTTAATACCATTTAACCCAATACTTAACACTATTATACCAAAAGTTAGAAGAAATACCCACGCGCAACAAAAAGCCAAACACCTTACACAAGAGGAGGTCAAACAGCTATTAGATTACCTTGACAGCTTGCCACCTACCTATGCCAATCAGTACGACACCACGCTTTATAAAATCTTGTTAGCTACTGGTTTGCGTATCAATGAGGCACTAGCCCTTACATGGTCGGATATAGACTTGGATAAAAGCACTGTCACGGTTAATAAGACCTTGATAGGTGATACTGGTAAGGTTGGAACACCTAAAAGCCAATCAGCCTATAGAACTATCAGTATAGACAAAAAGACAGTTCTCATGCTACGGCTTTATAAGAACCGACAAGCTCAATTTTTCAAAGAAATAGGTTTTACAAGTCGGGCGGTCTTTGCTACTGGTCGGACAGAATACGGCACACGCCCAAACACTCAAAAACGTCTTGACAAACACTTAGAAAGTGCTGGGTTAGGTCGGTTCACATTCCACGCTTTTAGACATACTCACGCTAGTTTATTGCTTAATGCTGGTATCAGCTATAAAGAATTACAACACCGTCTAGGACATTCTAATATCAGTATGACCCTAGACATTTATAGCCACCTATCCAAAGATAAGGAAAAAGAAGCAGTCACATTCTACGAAAAGGCACTTAATAGCCTATGAGTTCCGAAAATGGTTCATAAATTGCAATTTCACGCACCACAAGCAAGGCTAAACCCTTGATATAGTAGGCTTTTAATTTATATTTATCATATTTTAGGGAAATAAACGACCTTTGGGAGAAATGTTTAAAGAAGAGTTTAAGAAACTTGCTCTTTGGATGAAAAAGTTAGGAATTTTTGGTATAATTTTAGAGATTAATGTATATAATGAGGACAAACCATGAATAAAAAAGATCGACAAGAGCGTATTATACGGCTCATCCAAGAAGGTAATATCGGCACACAAGAAGAAATCAAACGCTATTTGCAAGACGATGGTATCTCTGTCACACAGGCGACCTTGTCACGTGACTTGCGTGAGCTTGGGCTCTTAAAACTACGTAATAGCGACGGTAAGCTTTACTACAGCCTATCAACACAGACCAACCCACAGCTGGATCCAGCGATTTACTCTTATGTTAAAAAGCTAGAGCGTGCTGGATTTATGCTGGTCATCCACACCAATCTCGGTGAGGCTGATGTCTTAGCCAATATCATCGATGCTGAAAATAACGACACGATTTTAGGTACAGTTGCAGGAGCGGATACGCTGCTTGTGATTTGTAAGGATGAGATGGTAGCGTCTCGCCTTGAAAAGGAAATCAGAGCCCAAAAATGACAGATCTAGAGAGAGCGACAAAAAAGCTCGCCAGTCAACTACAGAACCACCCAAGTGTTTTAGCTTATCAAAAGGCAGAGGAGCAGCTAGAGGAGTTGCCTGAACTCAAAGAGGATGTCATCCAGATGAAAGCTTACCAGCAAGCTTTTGTCCTGTATCAGAAAATTCATAAGGAAAAGGCTGCAAAACAAGCGGGTGATAAGGCTGATGTTCTGAGTCAAACTTTAGAAACAAGCCCGCTTGTTGCGGACTATCGGCAAAAAATGCAGGATGCAAGTGATTTATTGCAGTACGTGACGCAGCGCTTAGAAGATAGAATTAACGAGGAGTTGGGAAATGGCAAGTAGTAAAATTTCACCAGGTATGCAGCAGTATTTGGATGTTAAAAAAGACTATCCAGATGCTTTTTTGCTTTTTCGGATGGGTGATTTTTATGAGTTGTTTTACGAGGATGCTGTCAAGGCTGCGCAGATTTTAGAGATTAGCCTGACGAGCCGCAATCGTAATGCGGACAATCCCATACCTATGGCAGGAGTGCCTTACCACTCTGCTCAGCAATACATCGACACTCTAGTTGATTTGGGCTATAAGGTAGCGATTGCTGAACAAATGGAAGACCCTAAAAAAGCTGTTGGAGTGGTCAAGCGTGAGGTTGTTCAGGTCGTCACGCCAGGGACTGTCATGGACTCTACAAAGTCAGATAGTGCCAATAACTTTCTAGTCGCTATTGATTGTGATGAGCAGCAGTTTGGTCTGTCTTATATGGATGTCTCAACGGGTGAGTTTTGGGTGACAGAGCTTTCGGACTTTGGTCTGGTGCGTAGCGAGATTATGAACTTAAAGGCACGTGAACTTGTAGTTGGCTACGACCTCACAGAGGACGAGCGTACAATTTTCACCAAACAGATGAATCTGCTACTGTCATCTGAAACAGAGCAGTACACTTCTCCTCTTATCCCTAGTCAGCTAACGCCCCTTGAAAAACAAGTGGCTGAAAAACTCTTACAGTATGTGCATGTCACTCAAAAACGAGAGCTCAGTCATCTCCAGCCTGTTCGGCATTATGAGATTAAAGACCATTTGCAGATGTCTTATAGCACCAAAGTGAGCCTTGATTTGCTTGAAAATACCAGAACGGGTAAAAAGCACGGGAGCTTATATTGGCTTCTGGATGATACCAAGACGGCTATGGGTATGCGCATGCTTCGCTCTTGGATTGATAAGCCCTTGATTAACAAAGAAGCTATCCTTGAGCGACAAGCTATTGTGCAGGTCTTTTTGGAGCATTTCTTTGAGCGGACAGACTTGACAGAGAGTTTAAAGGGCGTTTACGATATTGAGCGTTTAGCCAGCAGAGTCTCTTTTGGTAAGGCAAACCCTAAGGACTTGTTGCAACTAGGACAGACTCTAGCACAGGTCCCTGTCATCAAGGCAATCTTAGAGAGTTTTCAAGAGCCAGCCCTTGACAGTCTTGTCAATCAGCTAGATACGCTTCCTGAGTTAGAGGAGCTTATCCGCTGTGCTATTGACCCAGAAGCGCAGGCAGTAATTACAGAGGGCAATATCATCCGCACAGGCTTTGATGAGCAGCTGGATAACTATCGCAAGGTGCTGCGTGAAGGGACAGGTTGGATTGCTGAAATCGAGGCAAAAGAAAGAGAAGCGAGCGGAATCCACAACCTAAAAATCGACTACAATCGTAAGGATGGCTACTATTTTCATGTCACCAACTCCAATCTATCGCTGGTGCCAGAGCATTTCTTTAGAAAAGCAACTCTCAAAAACTCAGAGCGATTTGGAACGGCAGAGCTCGCCAAGATAGAGGGCGAATTGCTAGAAGCAAGAGAACGCTCAGCTGACTTGGAGTATGACATCTTTATGCGTGTTCGCACGCAAGTAGAGCACTATATCAAGCGCCTGCAAGCCCTCGCTAAAACCATAGCTACCATTGATGTTTTGCAGAGCTTTGCTGTTGTGGCAGAGACCAATCACTACGTTCGCCCAAGCTTTAACGATAACAATGAGATTGCTATTGTTGACGGACGTCATGCGGTTGTTGAAAAGGTCATGGGCAGTCAAGAGTACATCCCAAACAGTATCCACTTTGATAAAGAAACAAGTATACAGCTCATCACTGGTCCAAACATGTCTGGGAAATCAACCTATATGCGTCAGTTGGCTTTGACAGTGATTATGGCTCAGATGGGAGCCTATGTCGCAGCTAAAAGCGCTAATATTCCTGTATTTGATGCTATTTTTACACGTATTGGTGCAGCAGACGACTTGATTTCAGGACAGTCCACCTTTATGGTTGAAATGACTGAAGCCAACCATGCTCTAAAGCGTGCGTCTAAACATTCCTTGATTCTTTTTGACGAGTTGGGAAGAGGGACGGCGACTTACGATGGGATGGCTCTGGCACAAGCGATTATTGAGTATATTTACCATCATGTTCAAGCTAAAACCATGTTTGCAACGCATTACCACGAGTTGACAAGTTTGTCAAAAGAGTTGACGAATCTTGTCAACGTCCATGTGGCGACCTTAGAAAAAGATGGTGAGGTGACTTTCTTACATCAGATTGCAGAAGGTCCTGCGGATAAATCCTATGGTATTCATGTTGCTAAGATTGCAGGCTTGCCTGAGGAGTTATTAGAGCGGGCAGATGTTATCTTAGAAGAGTTAGAGACAAACGCTTCTGAGCCGCCACTGTCACCAACTACCGAGGATAATCAAAAAGAGAAGCCTGCAACAGACACTTCTGTAGGCGAGCAGTTATCGCTTTTTGAAGAGCCTTCTTATGACAAGATTATCAAGACCCTAAAAGAGACAGATATGATGACATTAACGCCAATGGAGGCGATGAATCTTCTCTTTACACTTAAACAAGAATTGTAAACAAACTGTCAAGCCATGTTTACAAAAAGAAAGGAGAGCTATGGCAAATATCATAGAACTTCCAGAAATTTTAGCCAATCAGATTGCTGCTGGTGAAGTTATCGAACGTCCCAGCAGCGTTATTAAAGAATTACTCGAAAATGCTATTGACGCTGGTAGCAGCCACATTACCGTTGAGATAGAAGAGTCTGGTCTGAAAAAGATGGCTGTCATTGATGATGGTGAGGGGATGCTGTCTGAGGATGTAGCGCTTAGTTTACGTCGTCACGCAACGAGTAAAATAAAAAAACAGGGCGATTTGTTTCGTATCCGAACACTTGGCTTTAGGGGTGAGGCGCTACCGTCCATTGCTTCTATCAGCCGTTTGAGTATCAAGACAGCGTCAGCCAGTGAGTCTCATGGTACGCTTTTGATTGCTGAAGGAGGTAAAATCCTCTCACAAGAGCCTACGTCGACTCCTGTTGGGGCTAAGATTGTCGTTGAAGATTTGTTTTTCAACACACCTGCACGTCTCAAGTATATGAAGAGCTTGCAGGCGGAGTTGGCTCATATCGTTGATGTGGTAAATCGCCAAAGTCTCGCTCATCCGCAGATTGCTTTTGAGTTGATTAGTGATGGGCGCACACTCATTCAGACGAGTGGCAGCGGTGATTTGAAGCAGGCTATTGCAGGGATTTACGGCATTACGACAGCTAAGAAGATGATTGAGATTTCTGCTGCTGATTTGGATTTTGAGGTGTCAGGCTATATTAGTTTACCGGAGCTGACCAGAGCGAATCGCAACTATATCACCCTTCTCATCAACGGGCGCTACATCAAAAATTTCTTGCTCAACCGAGCGATACTAGATGGCTATGGCTCAAAACTGATGGTCGGGCGCTTTCCGATTGCAGTCATTGACATTCAGATTGACCCTTATCTAGCGGATGTCAATGTTCATCCAACCAAGCAGGAAGTCCGTATCTCAAAAGAGCGTGAGCTCATGCAGCTTATCAGCCAAGCGATACAAGAGGCTCTTAAAGAGCAAGACCTCATCCCAGATGCTCTTGACAATCTCGCCAAGGCAAGCACAAGGACAAAACCTAAAGCTGAGCAGACAAAGTTGCCATTAACCTCTAGCAAGCTGTATTACGATAAAGAAAAAAATGATTTCTTTATGAAAGAAGCCCTAGTAGAAGAAAGCAGCCAACCTTTAACAGTGGCAACGAACGTTGACAATGATGTCAAGGAAGATGACAAGGCAAAATCTGTAACGGTAAAATATGCCGAACGCCAGACACAAACAGCCCAAGACGGCGAACACCCAGATTTTAATTATCAAAACAAAGCAACAGTTGAAAAACTGCTCAATAAACTGGAAAATGAAACCAAGTCCACTTTTCCAGAGCTAGACTATTTTGGGCAAATGCACGGCACTTATCTCTTTGCTCAAGGTAGAGACGGGCTCTTTATCATTGACCAACATGCAGCTCAAGAGCGTGTTAAGTATGAGTATTACCGTGAGAAAATAGCAGATGTTGACAGTAGTTTACAGCAATTGCTGGTGCCATATTTGTTTGAGTTTTCATCTGCGGACTTTATTTCTTTGCAGGAAAAAATGGCACTCCTTAACCAAGTGGGTATTTACTTAGAGCCTTATGGTGAGAACACCTTTATCCTAAGAGAGCACCCTATCTGGATGAAAGAAGAGGAGATAGAATCAGGCGTCTATGAGATGTGTGATATGCTGCTTTTGACCAATGAAGTCTCTATCAAGACTTACCGAGCAGAGCTTGCCATTATGATGTCTTGTAAACGTAGCATCAAGGCAAATCATCACCTAGACGATTATTCTGCACGTAATCTTCTCGTGCAGTTATCTCAATGCCAAAATCCTTATAATTGCCCGCACGGGCGTCCGGTTTTGGTGCACTTTAGCCAGTCGGATATGGAAAAGATGTTCCGTCGGATACAGGAAAATCATACCAGCTTACGTGAACTGGGCAAATATTAAGCGAGGACAACATGTACGATTATATCAAAGGGACAGTTACTAAAATCACAGCTAACTACATTGTCGTAGAAGCTTCTGGCATAGGCTACAAGATTAACGTGGCAAATCCCTACAGTTTTTCAAATGCTATGCAGCAGGAGATTCTTCTTCCACTACATCAGGTCATTCGTGACGATGCGCACGTGCTCTATGGCTTTCATAGCGAGGACGAGAAGGAAGTCTTTCTCAATCTCATCTCAGTGTCTGGTATAGGTCCGACAACAGCGCTTGCCATCATCGCTGTTGACGACAATGACGGGCTTGTCGCTGCCATTGATACCAGTGATATCAAGTACTTGATGAAGTTTCCTAAGATTGGCAAGAAAACGGCTCAGCAGATGATACTGGATCTAGCTGGTAAGTTTGTCGATGTCAAGAGTGACGCTAAGTCACCAAAAACTAAAGCAGCAGGCAATGAAGAGCTGGACGAAGCCATGGAAGCCTTGCTGGCTCTTGGGTATAAAGCCAGTGAGCTCAAGAAAATCCGTGCTTTCTTTGAAGGGACCTCTGATAGTGCTGAAAACTACATCAAGTCTAGCTTGAAGATGCTAATGAAATAAGTTGACACAACTGTCAACAAGAGTCTAGTGGTAAAAAGTCAAGATAAAGTTGATTAAACTTTAGTTGATTTTCTAGAAAAAAGGGTGCACTAAAAACACCTAGCGAAAAACGCTTTTTTCACTAGTCTAACCAAGGACTTGTGCCGATAATCACTTATCTTCCATAAGCCTCCTTGGTGGCGTATAGAGTTGGCGGTTGCGTAGTAGCGCATCCACCAGACGCACAAATTTTCTAGCGGTTAAGACGATGGCTCGTTTGTGTTGATGTTTAGGAACTTCTTGATACTTCTTCTTGTAAAAGGCTTGATACTCACTATCGTGTCGTCTGACAGAGTTGGCGGCTTCAACTAAGTAATAACGGAGATAGCGATTGCCTCTTTTCACAAGGTCAGTATTTTGAGAGTTAGCGTTCCCAGATTGATTCTGTTTCCAATTCAAGCCCGCATATTTAGCGACTTGAGGATGATCTTTAAAGCGTTCAATCTGTCCGATTTCAGCGATAATCCCTGCAGCGTAAACTTTGCCAACACCAGGTATTGAAGTTAAACACTGATATTCAGGGATGACTTCGACCATATCTTCAATGGCTTTATCAATATCCTTAATCATTTGTTCAAGATTTCTGATTTCTCGAGCGAGAAGACCAAGAATGACATTAACCGAATCTTGCTGGAGCTTAGGAAGACGATAAGAGCCTCGAATAGCTGCTTGAATGGCTTTAGCTAATTTATCAGGAGCTTTGAATCGCCCTCTACCCAATTTTTGGATAAAGTCCGCAAGGTCTTTGAGAGGAACAGTGGCTAATTCATCTAGAGTATAGTCTTTGGTCATCAAGGAGATCATAGTGCTAGACCATAGAGAAGTTGTGAGGTTCTCATTCTTGATTTCAGTTGATAAGGTATTGCACTTATAATAGATATTTTCAATAAAGTGCTGTTTGGTTCTTGTCAACTGTTCAATGAGTTGCAGTCTTGTTCTGGTTAGGTGTTGGAGAGCTAGATACTTCTCTTCTTTAAGAAAAGCAGGTGAGAAGCGCTCAATACGGAAATAATCGGCAATGTAGAAGGCATCAATGGTATCATTTTTACTTTCTTCAAACGTTTCCCGATATTTCTTAATCTTATTGGGTTGCTCCACCATGACTTCAACGTTTAGGGCTTTTAGCTGGCTATCCTCGTTAAAGAACATGGCAGGGTGAAAGCTATAAAGACTAGTAGCTTCCATGCCAATAACGATACGCTCAAAGGAATAAGTTTCATTGAGCTCAAGAATGTGCTTCTTGATTTCAGAGGCGCCTGTTAAATCATTGGAAAGAGAAGCTGTGAAGGGAGTAGTCGTATCACTAAGCATGATACAGACATCAAGTTTGGTAGAACTAACGTCTAAACCGACAAAACATTTCATTTGGAAGGTCTCCTTTCATTTGTATTTGGAAGTTTTCTTGACTACTGTAAGGTTCCCCAGAAACACCTTGAACCAACAGCCTCGCCTAAGAGAATTCTCATCACTAACTCACCTGCCGCCTGTACGCTACTACATACAGAAGTGAGTCTAGTGGAAACAGCTAGTGTGTTGGAAGTAGGAACAAGGTTTGGGTAACAGACTCCTTTTTGAAGACATGGCAACAAGGAGGTAGTAGAAACAACCCTGAGTCCATTCCATGACTCTATTGTTCTGGAAAACCTTGCAATAGTCAAGTTATAAAAAAATTATTAACACTTGGGATTGAAAAATCCCCATAAACTTATTTTACGAGGAGGTGTACTATGCGTTGTGCGTGGGTTAAAGAGTCCAATCCACTGTATGTTCATTATCATGATGAGGAATGGGGGATTCCCTGTCATGACGATGGTCAATTGTTTGAGTTGCTCTGTCTAGAGACCTATCAAGCTGGGCTGTCTTGGGAGACGGTCTTAAAGAAGCGTGCTGCCTTTAGAGTGGCTTTTCACCAGTATGATGTTGACAAAGTCGCAGAGATGTCTGATGGTGACTTGGATGCCCTTTTAGACAATCCAAACATTATTCGCCACAAGGCGAAGCTCTATGCGACAAGAGCCAATGCGCAAGCTTTTTTAGCTGTTTGCGATACTTTTGGTAGTTTTGAGCGCTACATTTGGAGCTTTACAAACTTTACGCCTATTGTCAATCAAGTGGATGAACAACACCCTGTTCCTAGCAAAACGCCTCTGTCTGAGTCCATTTCAAAGGATATGAAAAAGCGAGGCTTTAAGTTTGTAGGACCCGTTTGTATCTATTCTTTTTTACAGGCAGCTGGTCTTATCAATGACCATGACAATCAATGTGATTTTAAGTAATCGTGTAAAAGTGACGCTTTTGTCACTTTTTTTGTTAAAATAAAGGAGAATAACGAATGAATAGATAGGTGGTTCATATGAAAGCTGAACTCATTACTGTCGGTACAGAGCTACTGACAGGACAAATTGTAAACACTAATGCTCAATTTCTGTCTGAGAAATTTGCCGAGCTAGGGATTGATGTCTTTTTCCAAACAACTGTCGGTGATAATCGCAAGCGTTTATTATCAGTGATTGAACTCGCCTCAACACGTAGCGACTTGGTTGTCTTGTGTGGTGGACTTGGTCCGACTGAGGACGATTTGACCAAGCAAACCTTAGCTGAATTTCTAGGACGTAAGCTCGTCTTTGACGAGCAAGCTAGCCAAAAGTTGGATGCTTTTTTTGCGCTACGCCCAAAGCACACCAGAACCCCAAATAATGAGCGCCAAGCACAGATTATCGAGGGCTCTATGCCTCTTCAAAATCGAACAGGTCTTGCTGTGGGTGGTTATGTGAGTGTGGATGGTGTCCGCTATGTGGTGCTTCCTGGTCCGCCAAGCGAGCTAAAACCGATGGTGACAGAAGAGTTGATTCCGCTCATCTCAAACGGTCATACACAGCTCTACTCTCGTGTCTTGCGCTTCTTTGGCATCGGCGAGAGTCAGTTGGCAACTGTTTTGGCACCGCTTATTGACAAGCAAGTTGACCCGACACTAGCGCCTTACGCAAAGACTGGCGAGGTTACTCTGAGATTGTCAACCAAGGCACACAGCCAAGAGGAAGCAGATAGCAAGCTTGATGTTCTTGAAGAAAAAATCATGTCTGTCAAGAGCTTGGATGGTATCTTATTGAAGGACTTTTTCTACGGCTACGGAGACGATAATAGCTTAGCAAAAACGGCTTTTAGCCTGTTAAAAGAACACGATAAGACTATTACAGCGGCAGAAAGTTTGACAGCTGGGCTATTTCAAGCGACCTTGGCAGATTTTCCAGGTTCTTCGCAGGTCTTTAAAGGGGGCTATGTCACCTACAGTATCGAAGAAAAGGCAAGAATGCTAGATATTCCTCTGAGTGAGTTGCAAAAACACGGCGTTATCAGCAGCTTTACAGCCAAAAAAATGGCGGAGCAGTCACGTCGACTGACAGGTGCTGACATTGGCATTAGTCTTACAGGTGTCGCTGGACCAGATGAACTTGAAGGTCAGCCGGTGGGGACAGTTTTCATTGCAATCGCCACAAAAGATAAAACACAATCTCTCAAAGTTTTGATTGGAGGTCGTACAAGGAGTGATGTGCGCTATATCAGCACACTGCACGCCTTTAATCTGGTACGTCAATCTTTATTAAATGACTAAAATTTGGTATAATAAAGTGTTGTCAAATCAAGGGATGATGTTTACTGTAATGTATATTTTTTAAGGCAATTATTCTAAATAAAGGAGAACAATTTGGCTAAGAAAGCAAGTAAAAAACCAGAAGAAATTAAGAAAAAATTTGGTGAAGAACGTGAAAAAGCTTTAGGAGAAGCTCTGAAAAAAATCGAAAAAGATTTTGGTAAAGGGGCTATCATGCGCTTGGGTGAGCATGCAGAGCAAAAGGTGCAGGTCATGAGCTCAGGCTCACTGGCACTTGATATTGCGTTAGGAGCAGGTGGTTATCCTAAAGGACGTATCATCGAAATCTACGGACCTGAAAGTTCAGGGAAAACAACAGTAGCATTGCATGCTGTAGCGCAGGCGCAAAAAGAGGGCGGTATCGCTGCCTTTATCGATGCGGAGCACGCTCTTGACCCTGCTTATGCCGCTGCTTTGGGGGTTAATATTGATGAACTTCTCTTGTCTCAGCCAGACTCTGGGGAACAAGGGCTTGAGATTGCAGAAAAGTTGATTGACTCTGGCGCTATTGACTTGGTGGTTGTCGACTCTGTTGCGGCTTTGGTACCTCGTGCAGAAATCGACGGTGATATTGGGGATTCGCATGTCGGACTTCAAGCACGTATGATGAGTCAAGCCATGCGTAAACTAGGTGCTTCCATCAACAAAACAAAGACTATCGCTATCTTTATCAACCAACTGCGTGAAAAAGTTGGGGTTATGTTTGGAAATCCAGAGACGACTCCTGGTGGACGTGCCCTCAAGTTCTATGCTTCCGTTCGTCTTGATGTGCGTGGTAATACCCAAATCAAAGGAACAGGCGACCAAAAAGACACCAATGTTGGTAAGGAAACGAAAATCAAGGTCGTTAAAAACAAGGTGGCACCACCGTTTAAGGAAGCAAATGTTGAAATCATCTATGGCGAAGGTATTTCTCAGACAGGAGAACTGTTGAAAATCGCTAGTGATCTTGACATCGTCAAAAAAGCAGGCTCATGGTATTCTTACAACGATGAGAAAATCGGACAAGGCTCAGAAAATGCCAAGAAATATCTGGCGGAGCACCCAGAAATCTTTGAAGAGATTGACCGCAAAGTCCGTCTTCACTACGGTATGATTACAGAAGAGGAAGCGGAGAAAGCGGAAAACAAGAGTCAATCGGCTAAAAAAGCCGAAGACGATAAGGCACCAAGTATCGAAAACGAAGAAGGAGCTGACGAATTAGTTCTTGATCTTGAGGATACTATTGAGATTGAAGAGTAGTTTGTAGCGTCAAAACCCTCTATTTTAGCCTATTTTTTCGAAAATAGGTCTAAAGACCTATGTTTTATTTCCAAGGAATGTGTTAGAATAGTTAGTATCATAGGATAGAAAGTGAGGATGAACATGATTAAGATTTATACCATTTCAAGTTGCACAAGCTGTAAAAAAGCAAAAACTTGGCTCAATGCTCATCAACTTCCTTATAAAGAACAGAATCTTGGGAAAGAACCTTTAACAAAGCAAGAAATTTTAGACATATTATCAAAAACAGAGGATGGTATCGAGAGCATTGTCTCTTCCAAAAACCGCTATGCTAAAGCGCTCAACTGTAATATCGAGGATTTGAGCTTGAGTCAAGTGATTGATTTGATTCAGGAGAACCCTCGTATCTTGAAGAGCCCTATTCTGATTGATGATAAGCGTCTACAAGTAGGCTATAAAGAGGACGATATTCGTGCTTTCTTGCCACGCTCTATTCGTGACGTTGAAAATACAGAGGCTCGCATGCGAGCTGCTCTATAATATGAGAAGCCCCTGCTGGCTTCTTATATTTTTGCCTACTTTTAGCTTTCAGCTTGTGAAAAAATTGGAAATAAGCTATAATAAAGTCTACTAGACATTGAAGAAAGAAGGTGTAAGTATGGGCTTTACAGATGAAACTGTCCGTTTTAATCTTGATGATGGCAACAAGCAAGCCATCAGCGAGACCCTAACTACTGTCTACCGTTCTCTTGAAGAGAAAGGATACAATCCTATCAATCAAATTGTTGGTTATGTGCTTAGTGGGGACCCAGCTTATATCCCTCGCTACAACGACGCACGCAATAAAGTACGTAAGTACGAGCGTGACGAAATCGTTGAGGAATTGGTTAAATTTTATCTCAAAGGAAATGGGATTGATTTATGAGAATAATGGGATTAGACGTTGGGTCTAAGACAGTTGGTGTTGCAATTAGCGACCCACTAGGCTTTACTGCTCAAGGCGTTGAAATCATCAAAATCGATGAAGAGGCTGGTGAATTTGGCTTTGAGCGTTTGGCTGAGTTAGTCAAAGAGTATAAGGTAGATAAGTTTGTTGTTGGACTGCCTAAAAATATGAACAACACGAGCGGTCCTCGTGTGGAGGCGAGTCAGTCTTACGGAGAGAAGATAAAAGAGCTCTTTCAGCTACCTATTGACTATCAAGATGAGAGACTTACAACTGTTCAAGCTGAGCGTATGCTGGTTGAGCAGGCAGACGTTAGTCGCAACAAGCGCAAAAAAGTGATTGATAAGCTGGCAGCGCAGCTCATTTTACAAAATTATCTAGATCGCACAATTTAAGACCAGATGGTCATGCTATAAAAAGGAGAGAAAAATGGCACACACTCATGGACATGAACACGAAATGGTGACTTTAGTAGACGAACAAGGCAATGAAACATTGTTTGAAATCTTGCTCACCATTGATGGTCGTGAACAGTTTGGTAAAAACTATGTTTTGCTTGTTCCTGCTGGAGCAGAAGAGGATGAAGCTGGTGAAATCGAGATTCAAGCTTATTCCTTTACTGAAAATGAAGACGGTCGTGAAGGCAATCTTGAGCCAATCCCAGAAGACTCTGACGCTGAATGGGATATGATCGAAGAAGTCTTCAACAGTTTTATGGATGAAGAAGCTTAAGTGAGATAAGGGGATTTTTACCCTTTTTCTTTTTGTCTGCTATGTTTTTACGAATAAATAGGTAATAACTATACAAGGGGACTATCGTGAAAACATTGAGCAAAAAAGAAGAAGCCTTTTTAAAAGCCTATGAAGGCAAGCTACTACATACTTTTGGAGAGATGCGCTACTATGTCAAACTCCGAAAGAAATTGACTAAATAATAGTTTTTGCTATACTGTAATATAGGAAAAACTTTATAATGACAGGAGAACACGGTGAGTTATACATCAGAAACCCTCTCAGGACAAACTAGAGAAAACCTCAGTCGCCTTTCTCGCTCTTATCATGTGGGTGAGAGACGTAACCATGATCGTAATTTTAGAGTGCCAAGATCACACCGCTTTTATCTGTTGCTGTTGAGTTTAGTGGTGAGTCTATGTAGCATTGCTTTGCCATTTTTTACAGGCTATGCTAATGGCTGGCAGTCAGAAAACCTCTATACTGGGGTGATGATGGTCAGAGGGCAACTGCCTTATAGCGATGTTTTTGCAATAGGTGGCTTTTTTTACTACTTGCTGATTTTGGTCAGTGACTTACTGGGGTCGCTCCTTTGGTTGATACCTTTTCAGCTTGTCTTTTTCTATGTGGCTGGTGTTTATTTCTATAAGATTGTTTACTATCTTTCGACACGCCGTGATGTCACACTGGCTTTTGCCTTTATCTTTTATTTGCTGAATCTGGTTTTAGGCTTTGGCGGTCTGTATCCAAGTCAGTTTGGGATGCCTTTTGTTCTGATTGGGATTTGGTTCTTACTGCGCTATTTTGCGGGACTTGTTAAGGATGAAGCCTTTATCCTTTATGGGTTTATCAGTGCCTTTGCCCTCTTGTTCGATCCGCAATCGGTTGTTTTTTGGCTTTTATCGTTTGTGACGGTTGGTATCTATAACCTTAGTCATAAGCATTTTGCCCGTGGATTTTATCAATTGCTCTGTATAATTTTTGGAACATTGCTAATTATCTATACAGCGGGTTATTTCATCTTTAACTTACAGATTTTGTCGCCTTATATCAAGCAAGCCTTCATCTATCCGTTTACCAGCCCTACTATGGGATCGGATAATGTTATCTTGGCTTTTGTCTTGCAATTGGTGGTGGCTTTAGGCTCGGGGCTTTTATACGGTTTATTTGGAACCTTTAAGCGAAAAGATAATAAAATAGGCACTATTTTACTTGCGCTAACGACTATTGTTTACCTTGTTTTAGCCTTGTTGTCTAGCGATTATTGCCTGTATCACTTGCTTCCATTGACCATGTATGGCTTGATTTTAACAGCAGCGAATTTCCGTGACCGTAGCCGACGCCGTGCGAAAAATGCAGGTATGTCCGAGGTGATTGCAACTTATATCAAGCGTGGCTTTTATCTGCCAGCCTTGTTAGTAGTTATTGCTCTGGGGCATTTAGGCTATCGTGTGGTGACCATGACTTCGCTCAATCATGAGCGCTCTTTGACAGCGAGCTATGTTGCTAAAAAGACTTCAAGTGATGATACTATCTATGTCTGGGATAAGGTGGCAGGTATTTATACCGATAGCAAGCTAAAGACTGGCTCACAGTTTGCATTGCCAACGATCAACACGCACAATAAAACCAATCATAAAAATCTAGTGGATAGTTTGCTAGAGGCTGACTCAGCTTATATCGTGGTCAATAAATCCATGACACTGCCAGCAAGTATCTCTAGCATGCTCAAAAAAGAGTACAAAACAGTCTCTATAAGCGGTGTAAAAAGCTTTACAGTTTATCAGAAAAAATAATGAAAATATCAATATCTTGTGTTATACGACAAATATCAATACAAGATATTGATTTTTTTGTTTATCGTGATATAATAAAGGAGTCAAAAGGAGGCAGACATGCTAACATTAGAAGAACAAGTTGTAACTGAAAATCCAACAATCAAGGTCATCAAACGTGACGGTCGTCTCGTGCGTTTTGATGCTGATAAAATATATAAGGCTTTACTAAAAGCGAGCAATCAAGTGGTGGAGATGAGTCCGCTTGTAGAAGCGAAACTTGAGGAAATTGCTGAGCGTGTGGTGAGAGAAATCTATAGCCGCTTTAGCCAAGACGTCAAAATCTATGAAATTCAAAATATCGTAGAACATGAGTTGCTAGCGGCAAATGAGTACGTGATTGCTCAAGAGTATATCAACTACCGCACGCAGCGTGACTTTGCTCGCTCACAGGCTACAGACATTAACTTTACCATTGAGAAACTGCTCAATAAAGACCAAACGGTTGTCAATGAAAATGCCAATAAAGATAGCGACGTTTTTAACACGCAGCGTGACTTGACAGCAGGTATCGTTGGCAAATCCATTGGGCTTAAGATGTTGCCTAAGCACGTCTCAAATGCGCACCAAAAAGGGGATATCCACTACCATGACTTGGATTATAGCCCTTATACACCAATGACCAACTGCTGTTTGATTGACTTTAAGGGCATGCTTGGCTCTGGCTTTAAGATTGGAAATGCCGAGGTGGAAAGCCCACGCTCTATCCAAACAGCGACTGCACAAATCTCGCAAATCATCGCTAATGTCGCTTCCAGCCAGTATGGAGGCTGCTCAGCTGACCGTATCGATGAAGTGCTTGCGCCTTATGCTGAGTTGAATTACCAAAAACATCTCAAGGACGCGAAAGAATGGGTAGCTGAGGATAAGCGTGAAGCTTATGCTAAGACCAAGACGCAAAAGGACATCTATGACGCTATGCAGTCCTTGGAGTATGAAATCAACACGCTCTTTACCTCAAACGGGCAAACACCGTTCACCTCACTTGGTTTTGGGCTTGGGACCAACTGGTTTGAGCGTGAAATTCAAAAAGCGATTTTGAATATTCGTATCCAAGGGCTCGGCGCAGAGCACCGCACAGCTATCTTTCCAAAGCTTATCTTTACTTTGAAGAGAGGATTGAACTTAGAGCCTGGAACGCCAAACTACGACATCAAGGAGCTTGCGCTAGAGTGTGCGACTAAGCGTATGTATCCAGATGTCTTGTCTTATGACAAGATTATCGAGCTGACAGGCTCTTTCAAGGTGCCAATGGGCTGTCGTTCATTCCTACAAGGTTGGAAGGATGAAAACGGCGTTGAAGTCAACTCTGGGCGTATGAACCTAGGTGTTGTGACAGTCAATCTTCCTCGTATTGCCATGGAGTCTGAGGGTGATATGACCAAGTTTTGGCAGCTTTTTGATGAGCGTATGGCTGTAGCTAAGGACGCTCTTGTCTACCGTGTAGAGCGTGTCAAAGAAGCGAGTCCTGCCAATGCCCCAATCCTCTATCAATACGGTGCCTTTGGTAAACGCCTTGGCAAGTACGATAATGTTGACAGTCTCTTTAAACACAGACGTGCCACTGTATCTCTAGGCTATATCGGACTTTACGAAGTGGCAAGTGTCTTTTACGGTGGTGAGTGGGAGCACAATCCAGAAGCTAAGGCTTTTACAGTAGACATCGTTCGTCAGATGAAGCGTCTGTGTGATGAGTGGTCTAATGAGTACGATTATCATTTCTCAGTTTACTCAACACCTTCTGAGAGCTTGACAGACCGCTTCTGTCGCCTTGATACGGAGAAATTTGGTATCGTCAAAGACATCACGGATAAAGAATACTACACCAACTCTTTCCACTACGATGTCCGCAAAAATCCAACACCATTTGAGAAGTTGGAATTTGAAAAAGATTATCCACAGGCTGGAGCGTCTGGCGGTTTCATTCACTATTGTGAATATCCTGTCCTCCAACAAAATCCGAAAGCCCTTGAGGCAGTTTGGGACTACGCTTATGACCGTGTGGGCTATCTTGGCACTAACACACCGATTGATAAGTGCTATGCGTGTGGTTTTGAGGGGGACTTTACACCGACAGAGCGTGGCTTTATGTGTCCAAACTGTGGCAATAGCGATCCTAAGACGGTGGATGTGGTCAAACGTACTTGTGGTTATCTTGGTAATCCACAGGCACGTCCAATGGTTAAAGGACGCCACAAAGAAATCGCAGCACGTGTTAAGCACATGAATGGCTCAACCATTCAATACGCAGGTGAGCAACAAGACTAGGAGCAATCATGGGAAAATACCAATTAGACTATAAAGGACAAGCGCAAGTTGAGCGCTTTCATGAAAAACAGGTGAAAGGCTTTGCCAACACCAAAAAAGAACGTGCCCAAGCTTTACTGAAAAAAGCCGGTCGCATCAAATAAAACGAGAGTGGGACAAAAATCGGTCATTTCGTAGAAATGCGATTTTGTAGTCCCACCTCCGCACAGTTGAGTAGGGTTCTAGAAGTTGATTTATCAATATACTAGAACCCACTCAACCACTGCGTCTTGTACCTATATCTATAAAAAATGAGAAGCTGAGAATTTTTTGTTCCAGCTTCTTAGCGTATCATAAGACTAAAGAGGACTACTATGCACCTAAGACGCCCAAGATTAAGCGATAAAGAAGCTGTACTTGAGATGATTGCCGAGTTTGAGAAGCACAATAGTGCCATGGATGGTGGCTTTTACAAATCTAGCCTAGACTATGAGGACTGGCTAGAAAGCCTAGTCTATGCTGAGATGGGGCTAAATATCCCAGAAGGATTTGTGCCTTACATCCAATTTGTCGCTTTTGATGAGAACAATCAAGCACTGGGCTTTTTAAACTTACGCCTGCGTCTAAATAGCAAGCTGCGCCAAGAAGGTGGGCATATCGGCTATTCTATTCGCCCTAGCCAGCGTGGTCGGGGCTACGCTAAAGAGCAGCTGCGCTTGGGGCTCTTAGAGGCAAAAGCAAAAAATATCTTGGAAGTGCTTATCACTTGTCACAAGACTAATAGCGCAAGTCGTGCGGTCATCCTTGCAAATGGTGGACGTCTGAAGGATAAGAGTGACAACATCGAGCGTTATACTATCAATCTAACTTAGAAAGCGAGTAATATGGAGGAAACAAACTGGAACACACCAAAACCAGGAGAGTGGAAAAGTGAGGAGCTTAGCCAAGGGCGTATCATTGACTACAAAGCTTTTAACTTTGTAGATGGTGAGGGTGTCCGCAACTCACTCTATGTATCGGGCTGTCAATTTCACTGTAAAGGCTGCTACAATGCAGCTACTTGGTCTTTTAAGGCGGGTGTCCCTTATACACAAGAGCTAGAGGAGCAGATTATGGCGGACTTGGCGCAGCCTTATGTGCAAGGCTTGACCCTGCTTGGTGGAGAGCCCTTTTTAAACACAGGGATTTTAATCCCTCTCATCAAGCGTGTAAGAAGGGAACTACCTGAAAAGGACATTTGGTCTTGGACAGGCTACACTTGGGAAGAGATGATGCTTGAGACGCCTGACAAGCTAGAGATGCTTGGTCTCATTGATATCTTGGTGGATGGGCGCTTTGATATTCGCAAAAAAGACTTGACCCTGCAGTTTCGTGGCTCATCTAACCAACGTATCATTGATGTGCAAAAGTCGCTGGCTGCCAAGCAAGTCGTTATCTGGGACAAGCTCAATGATGGATATGGCAAGACCTTTGAGCAGGTCAGTCGTGACGATTTGATATAAAGAGTCGCCTAAGGTGGCTTTTTTTCTTGTCTATAAACTGAGTTATACACAGAAATCGACAAGGCTTATCCACACCTTGTGCATAACCTGTGTAAAACCGTTGACAAGACTTGTCAATGCTAAAAAGCAGATAAAACCACAGCTTTTTTGAACAAGATAGGCTCTCTTGTCAAAGAAAATGCATGTCATTTTTCTGTTTAACAAACTTATCCCCAATTTATCCCCTTACTTATCCCCAGGATGTGGAAAACTGTGGATAAGTTTTGAGGACAGGTGCAAAAAAGCCTCCCTTAACACGTGCGTCAAGGGAGGCTATAGATGTGAATAAGTCTAGCAAGATTTGACAAAGACTAGTTTTTGCTCTGTGGATAGTAGATCTTGGTAGGAAAAGCCGTCCCAGCTGAGCTCTTTCAGGCTGTCAAGGTCTTGACAATGCTCTCTCATGGCGTGAAAGAGGAATTGCCCACGAGCTTTTTTGGAGATGGTTGAGTGGGTTTTTAGCCCATTTTGACCTTTTTCCATGAACTGGACTTTGATCAGCTTTTGCCGTAATTTTGGTGAAAAGACCGCCTCAAACTCACTAGAGAGTAGGGAGACGACGCAGTTCTTACCCTGTAGGAACTGGTCGTAGTCAGCTCGCCAATAGCTTTTGAGGCTCTGCCCATCAATCGTGACAGGCGTGTTAAAGTCCAGCCGATGCTCAGAAATCATCTCAAAAGGCGAGATAATGCCGTAAAGGCTCGATGTAATGGCGACATGTTGGTTGAGATAGTCACGGTCAATCTGGGTGAAGGTTTCCTGCTTTAGGTTGCGGTACATGAGTCCGTTGTAGAGGTCAAGAGCTGGTGCGCATTTTAGCTCGCTTGTAGAAAAGTCCTGCCAGCGCTGGTACTCTTTTTGGCTGGCTTCAGGCTTGATACGGTAAATCTTTTCCAGCTCTTGTGGCGAAAAAGCAGCCATGGTTTTGATGATCGTTTCTACTTTTGTTGGCAAGTTGTATGACACAAGTGTATTGGCTTGTGTCATTTCTTTTGCGGTGGGAATTAAAAATAACATGATACTCCTTATAATGAATGAAAGTGGTTAAACATTACAACTTGTGCTTGTTGCGTCTGGCAAAATCGACAAATTTGAATTTTTCTAACTTGTGTCGACTTTCGGTGAATTGAAATTGCTCTTGACTGGATAGGAAGACTTTTGATTTGACCGAGACGACGTGGTGCTCTTGACCGATGTCTAGGAGGAGCTTGTCCATGTCTGTGAGCTGGTCGATGGTGATTTCCTTTTGGGCAAAGGCGATGTCAAGCCCCAGCTCATCCTCGAGATAGTGGTAGAGAGAGTCCTCAGCTATCTGACGGTTCATCTCAGCTACCAAATCTTTTCGCAAATAATCAATGTCAATGACAGAAGCTACCCCGTCCACTACTCGCTGTCTGACAATGCGCCAGATGAGGATATTTGGCTTAAAGCCTGTGAGCTGCGCCAAGTCCTCATCCACGATAAGCTTATCAATAGAGATGACATTGGTTTGTGAGGGGACCTTGAGCTGCTTAGCCAGCTCTTGATAGCTGGTCAATTCAGAGACAGGAAAGTTAATCTGCTCTTGTTTTAAAACTTGTGAGCCAGAGCCGTGCCTTTTTTTGATGAGCCCTTGCTCGCTGAGCTGCTTTAGGGCACGTCTGATGGTGTCACGACTGACCTGATAGTGCTTGGTCAAGCTGTCCTCGGTCGGCAAAAAGCTGTCTGGCGGGTAGTCACCGTTTTGGATAGCCAGCTCGAGGTCGTTTGCGATTGCTTGGTATTTTTTCATCTATATGTCCTCTGTTTCTAGCTAGTTGTTTTTCAAAAACCATACAACTTATTTATTTTAACAAAAATTTTGGAAAAAATCTAAAAATAACTTGCAGACAACTTTAAAAGCGGTTACAATAAAGACACAAAAAGAAATCAAGTTCACACTTGAAGGAGGAAAATACATTATGGGGAAATTTGAACAGGATGCCAAAACCCTGCTCACAGCGATTGGGGGTAAGGAAAATGTCAGTGCCGTAACACACTGTGCGACGCGCATGCGCTTTGTTCTCGTTGATGATAAAAAAGCAGATACTAAGACGATTGAGAACATTCCGTCTGTTAAGGGAACCTTTACCAACGCTGGTCAGTTCCAAGTTATCATCGGAAATGACGTGCCGCTCTTTTACAATGACTTTACAGCGGTGTCTGGTATCGAAGGTGTCTCAAAAGAAGCTGCCAAGTCTGCAGCCAAAAGTAACCAAAACTTCATCCAATAAACCATGACCTTGCTAGCTGAGATTTTCACACCGATTATCCCAGCCATCATCGTTGGTGGTCTTATCTTAGGTTTTAGAAACATCCTCGAGGGTGTTCAGATGGAGTGGCTAGGACGTAAGATTGTCGACGGTGTTGCGCAAACCACAAAAGACGGCACACCGATCTACAACACTATCGTCGATGTCTCTCAGTTCTGGTCTGGTGTCAATAGCTTCTTGTGGTTGCCAGCGCAAGCGATTTTTCACTTCCTACCAGTCGGTATCGTCTGGTCTGTCACTCGTAAGATGGGGACGTCACAAATTCTAGGGATTGTGCTTGGTATCTGCTTAGTGTCACCGCAGTTGCTCAATGCCTACGACGTAGCAAATACATCAGCGTCTGAAATTGCTAAAAACTGGACATGGGATTTTGGTTTCTTTGCCATTAAGCGTATCGGCTACCAAGCGCAAGTCATCCCAGCGCTACTATCTGGTCTGTCTCTAGCTTACTTGGAGCGCTTCTGGCGTAAGGTCATCCCAGAAGTGGTGTCTATGATTTTTGTGCCATTTCTCTCTCTTATCCCAGCGCTTATCCTAGCACACACAGTCCTTGGTCCAATCGGTTGGACAATCGGTCAATGGATTTCAACCATTGTTCTTATGGGACTTACTGGTTCTTTCAAATGGCTCTTTGGTGCAATTTTTGGAGCTCTCTATGCGCCATTTGTTATCACTGGACTCCATCACATGACAACGGCTATCGATACCCAGTTAGTGTCAGACACTGGTGGTACAGCTCTTTGGCCAATGATTGCTCTCTCAAATATCGCACAAGGTTCAGCAGTTCTTGCCTACTATTGGATGAACCGTCATGATGAACGTGAAGCGCAGATTGCCCTTCCAGCGACAATCTCTGCCTACTTAGGTGTTACTGAGCCAGCTCTCTTTGGTGTCAATGTTAAATATGTCTATCCATTTGTCGCAGGGATGATTGGTGCCGGTATCTCAGGTCTTCTGTCAACAACCTTTAACATCACAGCCAATGCCATCGGTATCGGAGGTATCCCTGGTATCCTCTCTATCAAGGCACAATACATGCTGCCATTCGCAGGTGTTATGGTGGTTGCTATCGTTGTTCCATTTGCTCTGACTGTTTTCTTTAGAAAAGCAGGCTACTTTACAAAAGTCGAGGATGAAACAGTCAAAGCGCCTCAAGTAGAAGCGCTTGAAGAGGCTGAAAGTAAAGCAGGTATTGACAAAGGCACACTTGAAATCATCAAGAGCCCCCTAACAGGTGAGGTGAAACCTCTCTCTGAAGCCGTTGACCCTGTCTTTGCCCAAGGTGTCATGGGGCAAGGTGTGCTTATCCAACCGTCTGAAGGTGAGTTGGTGTCTCCAGTTGACGGTGTGGTGTCTGTCCTTTTCCCAAGTAAACACGCTGTCGGTATCGTCTCAGATAAGGGCGTTGAGCTGCTCATGCACATTGGTATGGATACGGTCAATCTAGATGGAAAAGGCTTTGAAGCCCACGTTCAGCAAGGAGATAAGGTCAAGGTTGGTGATGCATTGATTAGCTTTGATATGGCTGTCATCACAGAAGCTGGCTATGTCACTGAAACACCAGTCATTGTAACCAACCAAAACGACTATCAAGTCGATACCCTAGGTGAATTGCCAGCTGCCATCGTGCGTGGTGAGGATGTCTTAAGCGCAAGTCGCATTTAACAGTATAAAGTGAGGATTACTATGTCATTTGATAAAAAAAGTGTCGTCTATCAAATTTACCCCAAATCATACAAAGATACCACAGGAAATGGAATCGGAGATTTACAAGGTATCAAGGAAAAGTTACCTTATCTGTCTGAGTTAGGCATTGATGTCATTTGGCTCAATCCTTTCTATCCTAGTCCCCAGCGTGACAACGGCTATGACATTTCAGATTACACTGCTGTCAACCCGCTCTTTGGGACAATGGCAGACTTTGAGGACTTGGTTACAACAGCTAAATCGTATGGCATCGAGCTCATGCTTGATATGGTCTTAAACCACTGCTCAACGGAGCATGAGTGGTTTAAGAAGGCACTCGCAGGTGACGCTTACTATCAAGACTTCTTTATTCTAAGAGATAAGCCGACGGACTGGCTGTCAAAGTTTGGTGGTAATGCCTGGGCACCCTTTGGCGATACTGGAAAATACTATCTCCACCTTTTTGATGTGACTCAAGCTGACCTCAACTGGCGCAATCCCCATGTCCGAGAAGAGCTGTTCAAGGTTGTCAACTTCTGGCGTGATAAGGGCGTTAAACACTTCCGCTTTGACGTGGTCAATCTCATCGGAAAAGACGAGGTCCTCGTTGACTGCCCTGTAAACGACGGTAAGCCTGCCTACACAGACCGACCCATCACACACGACTACCTTAGAATGCTTAATGAAGCAACCTTTGGTCAAGATAGTGACAGCATGACAGTCGGTGAGATGAGCTCAACTACGATTGACAACTGTGTCAACTACAGCAATCCAGAACGTCATGAGCTGTCTATGGTCTTTAACTTCCACCATCTCAAGGTGGACTATGACAATGGGCAAAAATGGACCCTAAAAGCCTATGACTTTGACAGTCTTAAAAACCTCTTTCATACTTGGGGCGAAGCCATGAGTGACAACGACGGCTGGAATGCTCTCTTTTGGAACAACCATGACCAGCCTCGTGCGCTCAACCGCTTTGTGGATGTCAAAAACTTCCGCAATGAAGGTGCTACTATGCTGGCAGCCAGCATTCACCTCTCAAGAGGAACCCCTTATGTCTACATGGGTGAGGAGATCGGTATGCTTGACCCTGACTTTACAAGCATGGACGATTACGTCGATATTGAAAGTATCAATGCCTATAGAGAGCTGAGAGATTCTGGAAAGACTGACGAGGAAGCTTTTGCCATTATCAAGGCAAAATCACGTGACAACTCAAGAACGCCTATGCAGTGGGACGACAGCACCTATGCAGGTTTCTCGACTGCTAAACCTTGGCTAGCACTTGGAGCGTCTCACAAAGACATCAATGTCGCAAGTGAGATGTCAGGTAAAATCTTCCCCTTCTATCAAAAACTCATCGCCCTGCGTAAAAACTACCCCATCATCGCAGAGGGCGACTACAAGGCAGCTTATCAAGAAAGCCATCAGATTTACGCTTTTGAGCGTCAACTAGATGAGCAAAAACTCCTTGTCTTCAATAACTTCAGCGCTGAAAAAGTAGAGCTAGATTTACCAGAAGTTTACACCAATGGTCAAGTGCTTGTCAGCAATTACACAACCCCTAAAATCACACAAAAACTAACCCTAACCCCTTATCAAACCCTAGCTATCCTCATTGAAAACGCATAAAACATTTTAGAAACCTATCTCTGTAGTTTACAGGGATAGGTTTTTTCTTGTTTTATTTTTGATGACTATTTGATAAATACTTTACATGATGGTGCTAAGATAACAAAAGATGATATTTGGAGGTTATTATGGATTGATCTAGCAGATAATGACAAGATATTTGTTAATAATGATTATGTGCAGTTTAGGACAGAAATGAGGTTATTAAAGGAGGAAAGATATGTCCATTCAACTACAGGATGTTAAAAAAGTTTATGACAATGGTGAAGAAGTGCTTAGAGATGTTAACTTGACCATAGAAGATGGGGAGTTTATCGCTATTGTGGGACCATCAGGCTGTGGCAAGAGCACATTGCTTCGTATGATTGCGGGCTTGGTGTCTGTCAGTGAGGGAAAAATCTACATTAACGGTAGAGACGTAACCGATTTACCACCTAAAGAGCGTGATTTGACCATGGTTTTTCAAAATTATGCGCTCTATCCCTTTCTGACCGTCAAGGAAAATGTCGCTTTTGGTCTCAAAGCACGTAAATTGCCTACTGACGAGATTGAAAGGAGAGTGAGTAAGGCTATTGAAACAGTGGCACTCACAGACTACGCCGATAAGAAACCAAGTGCTCTCTCTGGTGGTCAAAGGCAACGTGTTGCTTTAGCACGTTCGATTGCTAGCGAAGCTAAGATTTGCTTGATGGATGAGCCTTTGTCCAATTTAGACGCTCAATTGCGCACCTCTATGCGCTCCGTCATTCGCCGTCTGCAACGCCAGCTAGGGCTTACTGTGGTCTATGTCACACATGACCAAGTGGAGGCTATGACCATGGCAGACCGTATCGTCGTCCTCAACGACCATCACGTCCAACAAGTCGGCACACCAGCAGAAATCTACAAGCACCCTAACAATGTTTTTGTCGGGCGTTTTCTAGGAAGCCCACAGATGAATATCCTTGACGCTCACCTAGACGCTGAGCAGACACTTCATCTAGCAGACAGTATCAAGCTGCCTAAGCAACATATTGTCACATTCAGCTCAACCTTTAAAGTGGGCGTTCGTCCAGAAGATTTGACGCTCACAAGGACAAAAACGCCAAATGCTTGTATTACCAATATTGAGTATCTGGGCAATCAATTGGTGTGCCACCTTGAGTTGACAAACGGCTCTAACATTACGGTTTTACTGCCAGAAGAAGGAGCGCACATTGATTGGCACCTAAACGATAAAGTGAGCGTTAGTTTGACGGGTCGTTATCACATTTTTGACCAAAACGACTGCGCTATAAAGGGATAGGAGTGAGCTGATGAAAAAGAAAGATACCCTCTCAACAGCTGCCTTTTTGGCGCCAGCTGTGCTTCTTTTATTGGTCTTTGTCTTTTATCCGATTGTCAAGACGATTTACACCAGTTTTCACTTAACAGATGTTTCTGGTGGTAGCAGTGTTTTTGTAGGTTTTGATAACTATATCACTCTCTTTAAAAACACTGCTTTTCAAAAAAGCACCCTCATGACCTTGGTTTTTGTTTTTGCTGTGACTGTTCTGACCATTGTTTTGAGTTTAGCGATGGCAAATTTTGCGGCTAAAAAATTGCGTGGTGCTGGCTTTTTCAAAACGGTTTTTTCAAGCACTATGGGTGTGTCCATATCGGTGGGTGCGGTGCTTTGGCTCTTTATCTTTAACCCAACAGCAGGACCGCTTGCTAAAATCTTAGCTCTGATGAATCTTCCTGTCTCTAATGTGCTAAGCACTCCTAGCGGCGCCATGCTAGCTGTGGTTATCTCAACCGTTTGGCTAAATCTTGGTTTTGCTTTTCTCATTTTATTAGGCGCTATACAGTCCTTGCCTAGTCATCTATATGAGTGTGCGGAGATAGAAGGCTTAACGTCTCGCTATCAATTTTTTCATATCACCTTGCCCATGATTTCGCCCACTTTATTTTTTGTCGTGGTAGTGACAGTTATTGACGCTTTTAAAGGATTTGGCTTGATTGATTTGATGACGGCAGGTGGTCCTGATAATACGACTAATTTTTTAGTTTATAAGATTTACCAAGACGCCTTTATCAGTGGAGATTATGCGACAGCTAGTGCCGAATCCATCGTTCTTGCGACTATTATTGGTATTTTTACCATGCTCCAATTTAAAGTTTTAGAAAAACGGGTGACTTATTGATGAAAATGACAACTATGCAGCGCTGTATGAACTATAGTGTGATTCTTTTGATGACGCTTGTCGTGATGACTCCGCTGGTTGTGGGGATTTATACCAGCTTACTTCCGACAGAGGACTTGATACAGGGTAATATCTTTAGTAGCAACCTTTCTTTGGGTAATTATATATCCGCTATTTGCGAGACGCCAATCATTCGCTACTTTTTGAATAGCCTGTTGATTTCAACACTGACCATGGTCGGATCTGTAGCAGTCTCTGCTCTGTGTGCTTACCCTTTTGCCTTTATAGATTTTAAGGGGAAAAAGATAGTCTTTGCTCTCATTTTAGCGACCATGATGATTCCTTTTGAGGCGATTGTTATTCCAAATTTTATCCCGTGTTGTAAAATGAAGTGCAACAAAAAAGACATGCTCGTCTGATATACTAGAATTCCCCAACTCAGTATAGAAAGCAGATAAACATGTCCACTAATCATTCTACCAAAAAATCGTTATACTCACACCTTTCAGCCTCTGAACGCAGAGAAATCAGCGCCTATCTCAAGATGGGCAAGACCCCCTCTGAGATTGCTCGTCTGCTTGGGCGTCATCGCTCAACCATCAGTCGGGAAATCAAACGAGGAAGTGTTTCTCAGGTTCAAGATAAGAACGGGAAACGAATCTACTCAACGGTTTACTTTCCAGATAGTGGTCAACGTGTTTATGAAATCAATCGTCGAAAAAGTGCCTATCATAAACTATCATACTGCTCCCAGACATTCTTCAAGGAACTTGAGAAAGCCCTGAAAACGAAACCTCGTTGTCACAGTGTTGATAGCTTTGTTCAAACTTACCGAGAAAAACATCCACTGGAAGTTATCCCTTCCACCAAGACAGTGTATCGTTACATCAAAGACGGACTGTTGAGGGTTAAACCGATTGATTTACCTAAGATGGTGTGCATCCGAAAACGGTCTAAAGTAACGCCTAAGGCCACGACGAAAATCTTAGGAAAATCCATTGAAGAACGTCCAGAGTGTATCAATGACCGTTCTGAATTTGGGCATTGGGAGATTGATTTGGTTCTTGGCAAGAAAACCAAAGGTGAAGCTGTTATTTTGACCTTAGTAGAGCGTCAAACACGATTTGCCATCGCTGTAAAATTGGCTAATAAACAAGCAGAAACCATCAATAGGGCTGTTAAGAGCTTACTATCGCAGTACCCTATTCGCTCCATCACATCGGACAATGGCTCAGAGTTCAGTAGCTTGTCAGACTTAAAAGGTGTGGAAGTCTATTTTGCCCATCCTTATGCTTCTCATGAAAGAGGAACAAATGAAAATTTCAATGGTCTCTTGAGAGAGTTTCTCCCAAAAGGTGTCTCTCTTAACTCACTAACGACAGAAGAACTCAATCACTACGTCTCTGCTATCAATGACAGACCTAGACGACTTCACAAGTATAAAACCGCAAATATTTTGTTTGGGCTAGCCCAAACAGCTTAACCTCTGGAACTCTAGTTATCAATGAACTTGTTGCACTTGACTTGACAAGTGGGGTTCCAAATTTTATCACCGTGAAGTCCATGAATTTACTCAACAGCTATGTTGGGCTTATCATTCCTTTTTTGGCGAGTGGTTTTGGAATTTTTATGTTGCGCCAAGCTTTTCTACAAATCCCAAGTGACTTGTACGAAGAAGCGCAAATCGAAGGGCTCAGCCACTTGCAATTCTTTCTCAAAGTCGTCCTACCCTATAGCAAGGTCAACATCGTCGTACTAGCTTCCTATACTTTTCTAGGTAGTTGGAACCAATACTTTTGTCCAATGCTTGCGACCTTTACAGACACCGTGCGCCCTGTTCAGATTGGACTTAGACAGTTGCAGTCGACAGAAACCTTTAATGACTGGGGAATGATTCAGGCCAGTGCTGTGATTATTATCATCCCAACCTTACTCGTCCTTTTCCTAGGTCAGCGTCATGCCAAAATCAACAATGAAGGAGCTGTGAAATGATGAAAAAGAAACGTGTTTTTATACTTGCGGCAATTGCTGCTGTGCTTTGTCTGCTGTTTTCTTTACCTATCCAGCTAGTCTCAACCAGCTCAGACGATAGAGAAAAAATCGTGTTTTGGCACGAGATGACAGGGTCTACAAAGGATACTTTAGTTAAGTTAGTCGATGACTTTAATAATAGTCAAGATAAGTATGAAGTGGTACCCTATTATCAGGGGACTTATGAAGAAGTGGTTCAAAAAGTACTGAATACCTATGGAACCGATGCTTCACCGACTGTTTTTCAGTCAGCAGATAACTCTATCGCTCAGCTCTATGATAGTGGTTGTATTACACCGATACAGACCTTTGTGGACAAGGAGAGCTATGACATCGAGCAAATCTACCCTGTAGCGAGAAATTTCTATTCTTATGATGATGAATTATTTGCCATGCCGTTTAACACCAGCCAACCGGTGCTTTACTACAATAAAAGCTTACTCGAAGAGCATGGGATCACACTGTCACCTAAGGAGCCGACCTATTCTGATTTGAGCCGTGTTGCTAAAGAGCTAAAAGAAAAAGCTGGCAATAGCGTGTCAGGGATGTCCATGATTGGTTACAGCTGGTATTTTGAAGAATTTGCAGCGAATGCTGGTGTGACGCTGGTTGATAACAACAACGGTCGAGATGGAACGGTGACAAAAGCGACTTATAACTCAACAGCCATGCAAGAGACGCTCAGCTGGATTCAAGAAGGGATGAAGGCTGGCTACTTTACCAATTATGGCTCTGGAAGTACGGCTATGACTAACGAGCTGACAGCCTTTTTATCTGGAAAGACAGGCTTGATGGTGCGTACGTCAGGAGCTTGTCAACAAATCTTCACAGGAACGGATGATGAGATTGGCATTTGCTACTACCCACATCCAGACGGACAAGAGAATAACGGTGTGTCTATCGGAGGAGCAGCCTTGTGGATTTCAAATGATAAATCGCAAGCCCAACAAGAGGGTGCGTGGGCATTTATCAAGTACATGCTCTCAGCCGAATCACAAGCTACTTGGCAAGCAGGAACAGGCTACCTTGCCTTGAACAAAGGCTCACAGTTTACAGATACGCTACTAGACATGTACAAAGAAAATCCTGCTCTAGCCATTCCCTCACAGCAATTAGCCACTACAGAGCCAAATAAAGCTAACGCAGGGATATTTATGCAAGGGATGAACCAGTCACGTCTTCTTTTGCAAACGGCTATGGAGCAGGTCTTTAACGGCGCTGATGTTAAAAAAGCTCTGAGTGAAGCGGAAAAGTCAATGGATAACTATATCACACAAAATAACTTGGCCAACGGAAAGTAAGGAGGAAAAAAACCAATGGAAATTTTTGCACACAGAGGCTGGAGCCACATCTATCTGGAAAACTCCATGGACGCTTTCTTAGCAGCGGCTCATCTAGGCGTCAGTATAGAGCTTGATGTCCATCAGAGTAAGGATGGCGAGCTCGTGGTCTTTCATGATGAAAATCTAAAGCGCATGACAGGCGTAGACGCTTTGATTAAGGACTTGACCTATGACGAGCTGACACAATACCCGCTACAAAAAGCGGGCAAACTAAAGACGAAAGAGCAGACTATCCCACGCTTAAAGGATGTTTTACTAGCTCTTCAGAAGGTCGGCTTTTCTAAGACTTTAAATATTGAATTAAAAACGGATGTCTATACCTATGAGGGTTTGGAGAAAAATCTAGCTCAGTTATTAGAAGAATTGAGTCTTGATTTTAGTCTTGTGATTTCCAGTTTTTCCTATGCGTCTTTATGTCGCATGCATGAGGTCATGCCAGAGTTTGATTACGCCATGCTAGTTAGTGATGAAAACAGTCTAGAAAAGGGCTTAACAAGTGATTGGATAAAAGCTCTTCACCTGCCTTATAAGGAACACCCTTGTCCTAAGACGGACAAAGCCATTCGTTACTGGACAGTAGATGTCCCAGACCAAGTCGTTGACTGTAAAAAACGTGGCGCAAGCGCCGTCTTTACCAATGATGTGCAAAATACGCTTTGGATTGATACGCATTATGAGGCGAGTAGAGGAGGAAGTGATTGATGTCGATAAAACTGATTGCCATTGATATTGATGGGACGCTTGTCGATGATCAAAAGCAACTCGACACAGCTACCAGCAGTCTCCTATCAGACTTGGCTGACAAGGGAGTGAGAGTCGTTCTGTGTACAGGACGTCCTTACCTCGGAGCGCAAGTCTACCTAGAGCAAATGGGCTTTCACAAAGATTCTGAGCAATACGTGATTACCCATAATGGCGCTCTGATTTCTAAAACGGATAGTAGTTTCGTCAAGGCTTTGCCGCTTGATAGGAATTTGGTCAAAAAAATCATGACCTATTGTCTTAAAAAGGGGCTTAGGTTTCACCTGTCGACACATGAGCATATGTACACGCCTAACGACCCTATCAGCCCTTACACAGTCAACGAATCACACCACACCAATATGCCACTACGTCCATTTATGGACATAGCAACTGTAGAGCACCTAGATGTATTTGATGTGATGATTGCTGATGATAGTCATCTTTTGGATAAGAATGAAGAAGCGATTAGAGAGCGTTTTGGGAAATACTGTGAGATTGTCCGTAGTGAGCCGCATTTTATCGAGTTTATGCACCCTCATGCAGGAAAGGGCAGGGCTTTAGATTGTCTCACCCAGTCTCTAGGTATCCCTTCACACGAAGTGATGAGCATAGGCAATGCGCAAAACGATGTGTCCATGCTTGAGTTTGCTGGTATCTCTGTCGCTGTAGAAAACGCCGTCCCAGAAGTCAAAGCCGTATCAGACTTTGTCACATCAAGCAACAACGAGCAGGGCGTCAAACGGGCAATAGAGTATATGAAAGAGCATTTTAAACAATAACATGAAAAACACCAAAGTCATCATGGACTTTGGTGTTTTTTACTCAACATAAATGCGCTCAGCAATAACATCAGTCATCTGAAAGGTGTTGCCATTTGCCACAACGGTAAAGGTACCAGCGAAGCTATCGTGCTCAAGCACTTGAAGTGTCATGCCAATCGTCAAGTGGTGCTGCTCCATGTAGTGGAGGAGATTGCGACTATCACGCACCCGCACCAAAGTGTAGCTGCCAAACTCACTAATCTGGCTGAGCGTCTGCTGGTGCGCTTCGACCAGCGGTTCATTTGGCGCTGGGATAGTGCCTCCATGCGGGCATTCCTTTGGATAGCCAAGCATTTTGTCCAAGCGGTCAATGAAATGGTCGGATACCACATGCTCAAGCACCTCCGCCTCGTCATGCACCTCGTCCGTTGAGTAATTAAGGTGGTTAAGGAGAAGCACCTCAATCAGACGGTGTTTGCGGTAAAGTTTTGCTACCAAGTCTAAACCCTGAGAAAGCAAGACATAGCCTTTTTCCTTGTCTTTTTGGATGAGATCTTGGGCAATCATTTTTTTGGTCATCTCAGAAGCCGCTGGCGCAGAAACTTCCATTCTTTCAGCGATTTGTTTGTTGGTGATTTTGTCAGACTGTTGTCCCAATTCATAAATACATTTTACATAATCTTCTTTATTTGGTGTCATAAGGATTCACTTTCTAACTAAGATCATGTTTTATTATAACAAAAATTTTCAAAAAGTGATTGACAGAAAAGAGAAAAAAGGGTACTCTAAATATAAAATTAAGCATGCTTAATAAAACAAAAAGGAGAACCTTATGTTGTCGCTGCAAGATATCCGTGTCAGCTATGATGGCAGGCAACCTATTTTAAAAGACATCAGCTTGAGCTTGCCCAAGGCAGCTATTGTCGGGATTATCGGACCGAATGGCGCTGGCAAGTCTACGCTCATGAAAGCCATGATTGATCTTCTGCCTCACACGGGTGAGGTAGTCTTTGGCGAGAAGGAGCTATCTAAACAGCTCAAAAATGTAGCTTACATTGCCCAAAAATCAAGTATTGACATGACCTTTCCCATCACGGTGCGTGACTGTGTGGCGCTGGGGTGTCAAGTCGGTCTTGGTTTATTTAAGCGCTTACCAAAGCAAGCTTATCAAAAAGTGGATGACGCCCTTGAAAAGGTCGGTTTGCTGGCACTTAGCAAGCGTCAAATCAGCCAACTCTCTGGCGGTCAATTCCAGCGTATGCTAGTGGCTAGAGCCTTGGTGCAGGAGGCGGATTTGATTTTGCTAGATGAGCCTTTTGTGGGTATTGACATGGTGAGTGAGCAGTTGATTATGGAGTTGCTAAAGAGCCAGAGAGATGCTGGCAAGCTGATTTTGGTGGTGCACCATGACTTGAGTAAGGTGTCGGATTATTTTGACCAGGTCATTTTGCTTAATCGCCGCTTGATTACTTACGGCAAAACCAGTCAAGTCTTTAATCGCTCGAACCTCGCCAAAACCTACGAAAATCAGCTGCCGCTTGAGGAGGTGTTGTCATGAGTGCTATTAGTAACTTTTTTGCTGACCTCATGTCCTACCATTTTTTACAAAATGCTGTGGTGACAGGGCTTGTGATAGGCTTGGTGTCGGGCGTGATAGGTTGTTTTATCGTTCTTCGTGGCATGTCCATGATGGGAGACGCCATTAGCCATGCGGTTTTACCGGGCGTTGCGGTATCTTACCTTTTAGGGATGAACTTTTTTATCGGAGCGGTGGTCTTTGGTATGCTGGCGGCTGTATCGGTGACCTATATCCGTGAAAATAGTATCATCAAGGGCGATACAGCTATTGGTATCACCGTCAGCGCTTTTCTCGCTCTTGGTGTGATTTTAATCGGTCTCGCTAATAGTTCGACGGACCTCTTTCATATCATTTTTGGGAATATCCTAGCGGTGCAGGATGTGGACAAGTACCTGACTATCGTCGTCTCTTTTGTGGTGCTTGTCGTGATTTGGCTCTTTTACAAGGAGCTTTTGGTCACGAGCTTTGACCCTGTCTTTGCCAAAAGTGTCGGCATGAAGGTCAATCGCTATCATTATCTGCTCATGCTGTTGCTTTCTGTGGTGTCGGTGACGGCTATGCAGAGTGTGGGGACAATTTTGATTATTGCTCTTCTCATCACGCCAGCAGCCAGTAGTTATCTCTATGTCAATAACCTCAAGCAGATGATGCTCCTCTCTAGCCTCTTTGGTGTTTTCTCCTCTCTAGCTGGTATCTTTATCGGCTATACCTACAATATCGCTGTAGGGTCTACCATTGTCTTGGTTGCGACCCTGCTCTTTGCCGTTAGTTTTGTCATTGCCCCTAAGGGCATTCTTAGAAAGAAGGATATCTCATGAAAGATATAAAAAAATGGTTTACAGGCTTAGCCCTAGCACTTCTAGCTCTGACTTTAGTAGCTTGCACGTCTACGAAGGAAAGCACAAGCAAGAAGTTAAAAGTTGTTGCGACAAACTCCATTATCGCTGATATTACCAAAAATATCGCTGGCGATAAGATTGACCTCCACAGTATCGTCCCTGTCGGGAAAGACCCGCATGAGTATGAGGTTTTGCCAGAGGATTTGAAAAAAAGCTCGCAGGCAGATGTCATTTTCTACAATGGGCTTAATCTCGAAACGGGTGGCTCTGCTTGGTTTTCAAAACTGATGAAAAACGCCAATAAGACGGAAAATAAAGATTATTTTGCAGTCAGTGAGGGCGTGACACCGATTTACCTCGAAGGGAAAAATCAAGCGGGCAAGGAAGACCCTCACGCTTGGCTAAATCTTGAAAACGGCATGATTTACGCTAAAAATATAGCTAAGCAATTGAGTAAAAAAGACCCTGACAATAAAGCAACCTATCAAAAAAATCTCAAAGCCTATCTGAAAAAGCTAAGACAGCTGGATGCTAGTGCCAAACACCGCTTTGATAACATTCCAAGCGAGCAAAAACTCATCGTCACCAGCGAAGGCTGCTTTAAGTATTTCTCAAAAGCTTACAATGTACCGTCTGCCTACATCTGGGAAATCAACACTGAAGAAGAAGGCACACCAGAGCAAATTAAACGCCTGGTCACACAGCTACAAGGTAGCAAAGTAAAAGCCCTCTTTGTGGAAAGCAGTGTCGACAGCCGTCCTATGAAGTCTATCTCAAAAGAAACAGGCATCCCGATTTACGCTAAAATCTTTACAGACTCTATCGCAAAAAGTGGCAAGACCGGAGACAGCTACTACAGCATGATGGCTTACAACCTTGACACCATCGCTAAAGGTCTAGAAGGCTAATAAAAGCGCTCTAAATGTGACTTTCTGCCTTATTTTTGGTAGAATGGAACTGTTTACAACTATTGCTAAAAAGGAGCGTTTATGGTTACTTACAAAGATGATTTTTACGAAGCTGTCAACGGCGAGTGGGCAAAGACAGCTGTTATTCCAGATGATAAGCCAAGAACTGGCGGTTTCACAGACTTGTCAGACGAGATTGAATCCTTGATGCTTGACGCCACTGACAAGTGGTTAGCTGGGGACAATGTGCCTGATGATGCGGTTCTCAAAAACTTCATCGCCTTTCACCGCATGGTGGCTGACTATGACAAGCGTGAGGAGGTTGGCGTTGCACCAGCTCTTCCTTTGATTGAAGAATTTAAGGCGCTTACGTCCTTTAAAGACTTGGCGGACAAGATGGCAGATTTTGAGCTGTCTGGAAAGCCGAATGCTCTGCCATTTAGTGTTGCCCCAGACTTTATGGACGCACAGACCAATGTCCTCTGGGCAGAAGCACCAGGGCTTATCTTGCCAGACACGACCTACTACCAAGAAGGCAATGAACAAGCGCCAGAGCTACTTGCTAAATGGCGTGCCATGTATGAGGAATTGCTACCTAAGTTTGGCTTTTCAGCGGATGAGGTTGCTAGTCTCTTAGACTGTGTCTTGGAGCTTGATAGAAAGCTTGCTGGCTACGTGCTCTCACGTGAGGAGAGTTCAGACTACGTCAGTCTTTACAAACCTTATGACTGGGCAGACTTTAAAAAGCTTGCGCCAGAGTTGCCACTTGATGATATCTTTTCGGCTATCCTAGGTGGTCAAGTGCCTGATAAGGTCATTGTTCCTGAGGAACGCTTTTGGACAGAGTTTGCTGCTGAGTACTACTCTGAGGCGAACTGGGATTTGCTAAAAGCTGACTTGTTGCTTTCCGCTGCGACCAGCTTTAACAGCTACTTGACAGACGAGATTCGTGTGCTTTCCGGTGCTTACAGCCGTGCTCTCTCAGGCACACCGCAAGCTATGGACAAGAAAAAAGCCGCTTACTACCTAGCGCAGTCTCCTTACACCCAAGCCCTCGGCTTGTGGTATGCTGGTGAAAAATTCTCCAAAGAAGCTAAGGCAGATGTGGAAGCTAAGGTAGCAACCATGATTGAAGTTTACAAATCACGTCTAGAAAGTGCAGACTGGCTGGAAGAGTCAACACGCCAAAAAGCGATTACAAAACTTAATGTTATCACTCCTCACATCGGCTATCCTGAAAAATTGCCAGACACTTACGCTCAAAAAATCATCGACCCAGCCTTGAGTTTAGTCGAAAATGCTGAAAATCTAGCGAAAATCTCTATCGCTCACCACTGGAGTCAGTGGAACAAGCCTGTTGACCGTAGCGAGTGGCACATGCCAGCCCACATGGTCAACGCTTACTACTCACCACAGCAAAACCAAATTGTCTTTCCAGCGGCTATCCTGCAAGCACCGTTTTACTCGCTTGAGCAAAGCTCGTCAGCCAACTACGGCGGTATCGGAGCTGTGATTGCCCACGAGATTTCACATGCCTTTGACACCAATGGTGCTTCCTTTGACGAAAACGGAAGTCTCAACAACTGGTGGACAGACCAAGACTACGCTGCCTTTAAAGAGCGTACAGACAAGGTCGTTGAGCAGTTTGACGGCTTAGACTCTTATGGAGCTAAGGTCAATGGTAAACTCACCGTATCTGAAAATGTTGCTGACCTTGGTGGTGTCGCTTGTGCTCTTGAAGCAGCGAAAAAAGATGACGACTTCTCAGTGACTGACTTCTTTATCAATTTTGCCACTATTTGGCGCATGAAAGCTCGCCCAGAGTACATGCAAATGATGGCAAGCGTTGATGTCCATGCCCCAGGCAAATGGCGCACCAACGTGACTGTGACCAACTTTGACGAATTTCATAAAGCCTTTGATGTCCATCCAGGAGATGGCATGTGGCGCTCACCAGAGGATCGTGTGATTATTTGGTAACAAAAAAGTTGAGTAGCTTAAGCTACTCAACTTTTTTAGTCCTCTGTGATGGTAAACGTCATGTCCTCGGTTGAAATGGCAATCGTCGCACCAATAGTCATGGTCAGCAGAGGTTGCGTGTGCGCAAAGTCCATATCGTAGACGACAGGGATTGTCTGTAAGATAGGGTGCTTATCTAGGATGAGGCGTAGAAGCGACTCGGTCATCTCGGTTTCCTTTGGAAAGCGCCCGATAAGAAGTGCTTTAGGATGAGGATAGCTCTGCAAAAGCGCCGCCAAGTTGCGGGTAAAGTCATAAAAGAGGTCTTCCTCGGACTGCTCGACAACTAAGACGTAGTCTGACACCTGCGGGGCATAGTCTGTCCCACGTAGTAGGTTGAAAGTGACGAGATTGCCACCGATAAGGGAGCCTTGAGCCTTGCCGTGCGTGTAAACTTTCCACTCTGTTGGGTAAAAGTGGCGTGGCTGAGTCGGGATGTACCAAGCGTCACTCGACCACTCATCGCTTGGGGTTAAGTCATAGCTGGTCTGTGTCATGGCTTGCAGCCACATCTTGCTCTGATACTCTTGACCTTCATCCATCTTAAAACTCGAATAGCTAGGTCCCATGTAGGTCATGAGATGGGTCTTGGCAAAGATAGCGTTTAAAAAAGCTGTCGAGTCGGAGTAACCACAGATGATTTTTGGGTGTTTAGCGATGAGGTCATAGTCGAGATAGGGCAATAGCTCATTGGAGTTGAACCCTCCGATAGTAGCCAAAATCGCATCCACATCAGGGTCGCAAAAAGCAGCGTGCAAATCCGCCACACGACTCTCAATAGAAGCCGAAAAGAGCGGGTCATTTTCCAAATAGTGCTCTGAAAAAGAAACCCTAAAGCCAAGCTCCTCCAGCTTTTTCTTTGCCGCTAGATTTGCCTCAAAGCCACCCAAACGCTCAATAGACGAAGATGGACTCAGCACACGAATGTGACTGCCTTTTTCTAGTTTTTTCATCCTCAACACCTCCAAAATATAATGGCTTTATTATAGCATAAAGTGGGGGTGAAAAGTATAGTCAACACAAAAAAGCCCACGGAAGTGAGCTTTTCAATGTCATTTAAGGCGGTAGACGGATTTGAACCGACGATCAAGCTTTTGCAGAGCCGTGCCTTACCACTTGGCTATACCGCCACAACAAATTACATTTTATCTTAATTTTTGAGATTCGTCAAGTGGTAAATGTGAAAAGTTGAGTAACTTTTTAGCGTGAATGAAAGAAAGGCGGCCAGTTATGCTGTAATCGTTTACCTGCGTTTTACTACAAGAAAAAACCGGTAAATTCTCAAAGTAAGTTCTAGTTCCCGTCCTTCCAGAAGTTACTCTGAGAAAACTGCATAAAATCAACAGAATTTAGTCTCAGACTAAGTTCTTTTTTGACTAAAAATGCTGATAATAGTGAGTTTTAGGCCTGAAAATATTGAAAAAAGGGTACACTAAAGTTACTGGCTCTGAGACGTCTCAAAGTAAGTTCTAGTCATCTGGAATTTAGGACGGGACAAGTTCCTTTCTATTTTGAAATTATTTTCTGACCCCACTTGTCAAGTCAAGTGCAACAAGTTCATTGATAACTAGAGTTCCAGAGGTTAAGCTGTTTGGGCTAGCCCAAACAAAATATTTGCGGTTTTATACTTGTGAAGTCGTCTAGGTCTGTCATTGATAGCAGAGACGTAGTGATTGAGTTCTTCTGTCGTTAGTGAGTTAAGAGAGACACCTTTTGGGAGAAACTCTCTCAAGAGACCATTGAAATTTTCATTTGTTCCTCTTTCATGAGAAGCATAAGGATGGGCAAAATAGACTTCCACACCTTTTAAGTCTGACAAGCTACTGAACTCTGAGCCATTGTCCGATGTGATAGAGCGAATAGGGTACTGTGATAGTAGGCTCTTAACAGCCCTATTGATAGTTTCTGCTTGTTTATTAGCCAGTTTTACAGCGATGGCAAATCGTGTTTGACGCTCTACTAGAGTCATGACAACAGCTTCCCCTTTGGTCTTCTTGCCAAGAACCAAATCAATCTCCCAATGTCCAAATTCAGAGCGATTAGTAATAGTTTCTGGACGTTCTTCAATGGATTTTCCTAAGATTTTCGTCGTGGCCTTAGGCCTTACTTTAGACCGTTTTCGGATGCTCACCATCTTAGGTAAATCAATCGGTTTAACCCTCAACAGTCCGTCTTTGATGTACCGATACACTGTCTTGGTGGAAGGGATAACTTCCAGTGGATGTTTTTCTCGGTAAGTTTGAACAAAGCTATCAACACTGTGACAACGAGGTTTCGTTTTCAGGGCTTTCTCAAGTTCCTTGAAGAATGTCTGGGAGCAGTATGATAGTTTATGATAGGCACTTTTTCGACGATTGGTTTCATAAACACGTTGACCACTATCTGGAAAGTAAACCGTTGAGTAGATTCGTTTCCCGTTCTTATCTTGAACCTGAGAAACACTTCCTCGTTTGATTTCCCGACTGATGGTTGAGCGATGACGCCCAAGCAGACGAGCAATCTCAGAGGGGGTCTTGCCCATCTTGAGATAGGCGCTGATTTCTCCGCGTTCAGAGGCTGAAAGGTGTGAGTATAACGATTTTTTGGTAGAATGATTAGTGGACATGTTCATCTGCTTTCTATACTGAGTTGGGGAATTCTAGTATATCAGACGAGCATGTCTTTTTTTGTTGCACTTCATTTTACAACGCGGGACAAGAAAAAACGGTAAATTCTCAAAGTAAGTTCTAGTTCCCGTCCTTCCAGAAGTTACTCTGAGAAAACTGCATAAAATCAACAGAATTTAGTCTCAGACTAAGTTCTGTTTTTGACTAAAAATGCTGATAATAGTGAGTTTTAGGCTTGAAAATATTGAAAAAAAGGGTACACCAAAGTTGCTGGCTCTGAGACGTCTCAAAGTAAGTTCTAGTCATCTGGAATTTAGGATGGGACAAGTTCCTTTCTATTTTTGATAAATTTTTATGATAAAAACTAGCGATTATTTATCTAATAATCGAGGTGATTGGATGACGTTCTCAGGGTCAATTTTAGAGATACCCAGAAGTGTTGCCAATTCCTTACCGTAGGTAAATGTAAAGAGTTCATAAGCCGATTTTCCGTTGAAAGAAGCTCGTTTGACGCTGTTGACATGTGAACAAACTAGGTTGATGTCATCCTGTGTCAAGTTATCGAAGCTAGTTCCTTTAGGGAGAATATCTCTGATAAGCGTGTGATTTTTCTCAATTCTCCCCTTCTGGTCAGAACGATTTGGGTCACAGAAGAAGAGTTTAGATTCTCCACGAACATCCATTTCGATATCGTCTACTCTAGCGAATTCACCGCCATTATCGGTCAGAATGACAGGGAATAGTTCGCAGAAGCTCATCTCTTTCTGGTGTAGGTCATTCTTGATAGCGTAGAGGTGTTTAGCGACCTCATTAGCTGTTTTATTATCCAGTAACCGAGCGAAAATAAAGTTGCAGTAGGAGAGGTTAAAAGTGAGAAGTACCTTTCCTCCAATCCTTCCAGTAACGGTGTCCATTTCCAGCCAGTAGCTGATATCATTCTTAGTAAGAAAGCCTTGGAAGTCCTCGTAAGACCGTCCTTCTCTAGCAGTTTTAGGAATGGGTTGGAGATTTCTGGTTCTCCGCTTTCTGAATTTCACGACACGGGGGAAATCAATAGGCTTTGTGGACAGATAGCCCTTTTCAAGGTATCTGTAGATAGAAGCTCTGGATGCCGAAAGTTCATTTGAGGCGATGATGTGGTTGAGGTGTTGTCCTTTTTTGATGGCAGAAGAGACAATCTCGTCCATGCGATAGAATTCTTCCTTGTTTAGGGCAACACCTGTTCTCGAATCTGAGAGCTTAGCTTCATAATCCAGCTGAGCTCTTTTTGCGTAGTAGAACTGTTTCTGGTATCCACAATTGCATCTCTTTTTCGGACAGGCATTACAAACGTAAGGAGCCTTTTTGAGTAGAGGGCAGGCCTCACAATTGGATGTCACAGAATTTTCTTTAACCACTCGATTTCTGCGAACTTCTTTTGAGATTGTAGACGGGTCTTTACCTAGCTTAGTAGCGATAGCTGAGAAGGTTTTTAGCTGTTCGATTCCTATTTGAATATCGTTGCGATCAGAGAGAGTTAAGTGTTTGTTTTTCATTGTCAGTTACCAACTTGTCCCATAGTAAGTTCTACCTTATTTTTTTGTCTCAGTCTAATTTCCAGTTTTTAAGACAGACTAGAACTTACTTTGAGAATTTTGGGACAAGAAAAAACCTTTATCTAATAGCGATAAAGACTTGTTTTTTTTGCCCAATTGTGGTATCATGATGAGGTTGTATCTTACAACAAATACTCATCTCAAACCAATCGTTTGGCTGTTGCCCTTGTGGTGGTCATGCGAGCTGAAGTTTGAGAGAGGCTAAAAAACATTTTATAAAGGAGAATTTACTCATGGCAGTAATTTCAATGAAACAACTTCTTGAAGCTGGTGTTCACTTTGGTCACCAAACACGTCGCTGGAACCCTAAGATGGCTAAATACATCTTTACAGAACGTAATGGTATCCACGTTATCGACCTTCAACAAACTGTAAAATTGGCTGACCAAGCTTACGACTTTGTTCGTGATGCAGCTGCAAACGACGCTGTTATCTTGTTTGTTGGTACTAAAAAACAAGCTGCTGAAGCAATCGCTGAAGAAGCTACTCGTGCAGGTCAATACTACATCAACCACCGTTGGTTGGGTGGAACACTTACAAACTGGGATACAATCCAAAAACGTATCGCTCGTTTGAAAGAAATCAAACAAATGGAAGCTGACGGAACTTTTGAAGTCCTTCCTAAAAAGGAAGTTGCTCTTCTTAACAAACAACGTGCACGTCTTGAAAAATTCTTGGGTGGTATCGAAGATATGCCACGCATTCCAGATGTGATTTACATCGTTGACCCACACAAAGAACAAATCGCTGTTAAAGAAGCTAAAAAACTTGGTATCCCAATCGTTGCGATGGTGGACACAAACGCTGATCCAGATGATATCGATGTTATCATCCCAGCTAACGATGACGCTATCCGTGCAGTTAAGTTGATTACTTCTAAATTGGCTGACGCTGTTATCGAAGGACGTCAAGGTGAAGATGCAGATGTTGCTTTTGAAGAAGCTGCAGAAGCTGACTCAATCGAAGAAATCGTTGAAGCTGTTGAAGGTTCAAACGACTAATTGCATTTTTAGCCTAGGTTGACAAGTCTGTAAAGCAACTGTCAACCAGCTTTACAAAAAAGTGTTAATAAATTGTCAAACGGGGCAGATGCAAACCGCTCTGTCTCGTTTTTATATATGAAAAATCAAACATAGGAGACGTTAAAATGGCAGAAATCACAGCTAAACTCGTTAAAGAATTGCGTGAAAAATCTGGTGCTGGTGTCATGGACGCTAAAAAAGCATTGGTTGAAACAGATGGTGACATCGACAAAGCGATTGAATTGCTTCGTGAAAAAGGAATGGCAAAAGCAGCTAAGAAAGCTGACCGTGTCGCTGCAGAAGGTTTGACAGGGGTTTACGTTGATGGTAACGTTGCTGCTGTTGTCGAAGTGAACTCAGAAACAGACTTCGTTGCGAAAAACGACCAATTCGTAGCACTTGTTAACGAAGCTGCAAAAGTTATCGCAGAAGGCAAACCAGCTAACGATGCTGAAGCTCTTGCTTTGACAACTGCTTCAGGTGAAACTTTGGAGCAAGCATTTGTTACTGCAACGGCTACTATCGGAGAAAAAATCTCATTCCGTCGCTTTGCTTTGGTTGAAAAGTCTGATGACCAAGTCTTTGGTGCTTACCAACACAACGGTGGACGTATCGGTGTAGTTGCTGTTCTTGAAGGTACAGACGAAGCAACAGCTAAACAAGTTGCAATGCACATCGCAGCGATGAAACCAACTGTTCTTTCTTACGAAGAATTGGATCCTCAATTCGTTAAAGATGAGCTTGCTCAATTGAACCACAAGATTGAACAAGACAACGAAAGCCGTGCTATGGTTGGTAAACCAGCTCTTCCATTCTTGCAATACGGTTCTAAAGCTGAGTTGACAGGTGAAGTCATCGCTAAAGCTGAAGAAGCTATCAAAGAAGAATTGGCAGCTGAAGGTAAGCCAGAAAAAATCTGGGATAAAATCATCCCTGGTAAAATGGCTCGCTTCATGCTTGACAACACTCAAGTTGACCAAGCTTACACACTTCTTGCACAAGTTTACATCATGGATGACAGCAAGACAGTTGAAGCTTACCTTGACTCAGTAAACGCTAAAGCAGTTGCCTTTGTTCGTTTTGAAGTTGGTGACGGTATCGAAAAAGCAGCAAACGACTTTGAAGCAGAAGTTGCTGCAACTATGGCTGCTGCGCTTGAAAACTAAGCTTTATAAGCCTAACAAAAAAGCCCCGAGGGGCTTTTTTGTTATTAACCAGTAATAGCCTTGAGACCAAAGAGTGCGATGGTACCCATGATGAGACCTGCTAGGATAACTCCAAGCATAACAGCGATGATACTTTTCTTAAAGTCCCAGTCAAGGATACTTGCAGCCAGAGTTCCTGTCCAAGCGCCAGTCCCTGGGATAGGAATCCCTACAAAGAGCAAGAGGGCAATAAAAATACCACGCTCACCAGCTACTTTTTCCAGCTTCTGCCCACCGCTGTGCCCTTTTTTGAGACACCAGGTGAAAAAGCCACCGATAAGAGGCTTGTCAGCTCCCCATTCTAGTACTCTTCTGGCAAAGAAGAAGATAATAGGAACAGGCAGCATATTGCCAATAACGCCGATAACAAGAGCCTGCCAGTAAGGAATCCCTGTTGCAATGGCGTAAGGAACTGCTCCTCGCAATTCAATCAAGGGAACCATAGAGATGAGCAGTGTAATCAAGTAATTCATAATGATAACCTTTCTTCATTCAGAGTGCTTTCTCCTTTGCTAGAAGCACTTTCTCTATTTTATCTTATCTCTAGGGGATTGACAACTCTAAACCTGCTTTTGCTCGTCTTTTAAGGGTCTTAGTTTGCGAATGGCTTTATTTTTGATATAATAAATGTCAGTATTAGTCAAAGAAGAAAGGAGACGCTAGTGGCTACAAAAAATACCTCTGATAATATCGAGGACTATATCAAAAACTTGCTAGCACAATCTGGTATCGCAGAAATCAAGCGTTCGCTATTAGCCGATACCTTTCAAGTCGTGCCAAGTCAGATAAACTACGTGATAAAGACACGCTTTACTGAGAGTCGTGGCTATACTGTAGAGAGTAAGCGTGGCGGTGGCGGTTATATCCGCATTGCTAAGGTTCACTTCTCAGATAAGCACCAGATGTTGGGTAATCTCCAAGCAACTATTGGTGAGCAGATTAGCCAGCAGGTCTATGAGGACATCATCCAGCTTTTGTTTGAAGATGAGGTGATTAGTGAGCGTGAGGGGCATCTGCTTTTGGTGACCGCCTGTGATGAGGTGCTAGGAGAGGATGCGCCTAAGATTCGAGCACGTATGCTACGCAAACTGCTCCAAAGATTGGATAGAAAAGGGTTTCATTTATGAGCGATTATTCATATAAATTACAAGAAGTATTTAGCTTAGCGCAATACGAGGCGGCACGCTATGACAGTAGCTACCTCGAGACTTGGCATGTCTTGCTGGCTATGGTGGGTATCAGAGATTCGATTGCGGGCTTGACCTTTGCAGAGTATGAGGACAAGGTACGCTTTGAGGACTACGAGAGTGCTGCGATTCTAGCTATGGACAGGTCTCCTCGTGACAATGTAGCGGTGACTTTTCGTCCGCAATCACGAGCTTTATCTGAAGTGCTAGACCTAGCACAAAAAATCCAAAAAGTCACAGGCAGTGAAGCTGTCGGGACAGAGCATGTTTTATTTGCTATCTTGGTCAATAAAGATTTGCTGGCGACGAGACTCCTTGAGCTAGCTGGCTTTAAGTACAAGGACGACGGTGACTCCTTGCGTCTTTTGGATCTCAGAAAGTCGCTTGAGCGCAATGCTGGCTTTACCAAGGAAAATATCAAGGCGATTCATACTCTTCGCAGTCCTAAGCCAGCAAAAGCTGGGGGCAACTTTTCAGATATGATGCGTCCGCAGAGTACGGCTGGAGACTTGGCAGACTTTACACGTGACTTGACAGCGCAAGCTCGTGCAGGCAAGCTAGAGCCTGTTATCGGTCGGGACAAAGAGATTGCCAGAATGATTCAGGTGCTGAGTCGTAAAACCAAGAACAATCCTGTCCTTGTCGGTGATGCTGGTGTCGGAAAGACAGCTCTTGCTTACGGTTTAGCGCAGCGCATTGCCACAGGTGATATTCCTTATGAGCTGCGTGATATGCGTGTGCTGGAGCTTGATATGATGAGTGTCATTGCAGGGACACGTTTTCGTGGGGACTTTGAGGAGCGCATGAACCAAATCATCTCAGACATCGAAGAGGACGGGCATATTATTCTCTTCATTGATGAGCTGCACACGATTATGGGCTCAGGTAGCGGGATTGATAGCACGCTAGATGCGGCAAATATCCTCAAACCCGCTCTTGCTCGTGGGACTTTGCGCACAGTAGGGGCAACCACTCAAGAAGAATACCAAAAGCATATCGAAAAAGACGCAGCACTGTCTCGTCGCTTTGCTAAGATTTTGGTTGAAGAGCCAACAGTTGAGCAGGCTTATGACATCTTGCTTGGTTTGAAAGCGTCCTATGAGGACTTTCACCATGTGAGTATCTCTGATGAGGCGGTCAAAACGGCTGTTACAGCAGCGCACCGTTACCTAACTAGTAAGCAACTACCAGACTCTGCTATTGACTTGCTGGATGAGGCGAGTGCGACGGTTCAGACCATGATAAAAAAAGAAGACACAGGCTTTTTAAATCCTGTGGATGAAGCCATCTTAAACGATAACATGGTCTTGGCGACAAAATTGCTCAAAAAAGCAACCAGTCAAAAAGAAAAACCACGCCAAGCCGTGACACCAGAGCATATCCTAGCGACCTTGAGCCGTCTATCTGGTATCCCCGTTGAGAAGATGACTGCTTCTGACAATAAGAAATACCTCAATCTGGAAAAAGAACTGCACAAGCGTGTGATTGGTCAGGACGAGGCAGTCTCTAGCATTAGCCGTGCCATTCGTCGTAACCAGTCTGGTATCCGCTCAGGCAAACGCCCAATTGGCTCCTTTATGTTCCTAGGTCCGACAGGTGTCGGAAAGACCGAGCTGGCTAAGGCGCTTGCTGAAGTGCTCTTTGATGATGAGTCAGCGCTTATTCGCTTTGATATGTCGGAGTACATGGAGAAATTCGCAGCCAGTCGTCTAAACGGTGCGCCTCCAGGTTATGTCGGCTATGATGAGGGTGGTGAGCTGACAGAGAAAGTCCGCAACAAACCTTACTCTGTGCTCCTCTTTGACGAGGTGGAAAAGGCACACCCTGATATTTTCAATCTGCTACTCCAAGTGCTAGATGACGGTGTTCTGACCGACAGCAAGGGACGAAAAGTCGACTTTTCAAACACCATTATCATCATGACTAGCAACTTAGGAGCGACAGCCCTTCGTGATGACAAGACGGTTGGCTTTGGAGCGCAGGCACAAGCTCACTCTCACCAAGCGGTGCAATCTCGTATCTTTGAAGAGTTGAAACGTGCTTATCGCCCAGAGTTTCTAAACCGTATCGATGAAAAGGTTGTCTTTCATAGTTTGACGCAAGAGGATATGCAGGAAGTGGTTAAGATTATGATTAAACCGCTGATTGCTCGTCTTGCGGAAAAAGGCATCACGCTAAAAGTACAACCAGCAGCGCTTAGATACCTAGCTGAAAAAGGCTATGACCCAGAGATGGGTGCTCGCCCTCTACGTCGTACCTTGCAGACAGATGTTGAGGACAAACTGGCTGAGATGCTCCTTGGCGGTGAGCTCGATGACGCTAAAACCCTCAAAATCGGCTGCCGTAAAAATCAGCTGGTCTTTACAGTAGATTAGAAAAAAGTTCCTTGAATCATCAAGGAACTTTTTTAGAGATAAACGACACTGAGTGCGCCAAATCCGACTTCACCTTTGAGGTAGAGGGTTTTGCTGTCCTCTGTGATAGGGGCAGTCTGTGGAAGGTCAACACCGCCAAAGCCTGTTTCGATGTTGCTTTTGACAATCCAGTTTTTAGGAATGTAGAGCACCAGCTTACCAAATCCGACCTCGACATTCACCTCAGCACTGTCGCCTTGGATGATGGCATTGTCAAAATAGACGTTAAGCTTGCCAAATCCGATCTCAGCCTTGGCATAATGAAAATCAGGGTCATTGATGTAGTGACTGCTAGAGCCAAAGGAAGTGGACAGGTGGTGGTCATCTGTGCTTTCTATAAAGGTGTCATCATATCTTTTTTTGTACCAGTGTCTGCGAGAAGAGGGAAAAATCATGGCAAGTCCGATGAAAAAGAGCCAACCAACAAGAATGAGAATAGACAGTGACAAGTGCACCCAGTGGTAGCTTTGATTGCCAATCAAAAAGGCGATGTAGAAAAAGACGAGTCCACTTAGCCAATCTCTATCAAACCAACGGCTGAGCCCAAAGATAACAAACAAGCCCATCCAAATCAGCACCCAGATATTTCCTGAAAAGATACTGTAGAGCCCTTGCAGAACCAGTAAAAGCGCCAATCCAATCAAGAGTAAACCTGACAAAATGCGACGTGATGTGTGTTTCATATTAAAATCCTCCTAAATAACCTAACGGTGTCTTATCGTGTGTCATGCAATTTTTCCTTTAACATGTGGTAGTAGTGTCTGGAGACATGCACCTGTTTTTTGGTGTCGTAGAAACGCACAGTGCTTGTCCCAGAAAAAGACTTTTCTAAAGCGTAAATCTCTCGGGTATTGACGATAGTAGACTTTGAGATTCGGCAAAAATAGTGCGGCAGCTGCTCTTCAAGCTCGTAGAGCTTGAGCTTGACCTCGTAGGCTTCCTCTCTAGCGTGCGCATAGATTTTGCTGCCGTCAGTCTCAAAGAAAAGAATACTCTCAATTTTCACGTAAAATTCATTATTTCCCCGATAAAAGAGAATGGGTGGGGCGACTGCTTTTTCTAATGAGCGCTTGATACTCTCGATTTCAGGTGTCAACTGACTGGTGCGAATCACTACCTCCACATCCTCTAGATAATCATCTAGCTCGATTGTGATTTTCATTATCAACCTCCTTGACCTCTTCATTATATCAGCTCCTAGCGCATAAACAAGGGCTTTTTACTAAGTGGTTGTTTTTGGCTATCAAGTGGTAGCAAGGCTCATATGACAGGATATAAAAAGAAGATGGAAAAACTTTGTTATTCTAATCTTTTTCTCTTGACTATTTCTGACCAAGTGTTAAAATAGAATCATGAATTAGCACTCACCTACAAAGAGTGCTAAAATAGCATGTTTGGAGGTAATATTATGTTGAAACCATTAGGAGACCGTGTGGTTCTTAGTGTAACAGAAGAAAAAGAACAAAAGATTGGTGGCTTTGTGATTGCTGGCGCAAGCGATGACAAGACCAAAACAGCCACAGTAGTCGCTGTTGGCGAAGGCACACGCACTTTAAACGGTGACTTGATTGCCCCTAGCCTAAAAGCTGGAGACACTGTGGTATTTGAGCCTTACTCAAGTGTAGAAGTCAAAGATGGCGATGACACTTATGCCATTGTCCGTGAATCAGATGTATTAGCGATTTTGAGCTAAAATAAATGAAATGTAATCGAGGTAAATAAAATGGCAAAAGATATTAAATTTTCAGCAGACGCAAGAACAGCTATGGTACGTGGCGTGGACATCCTAGCAGATACCGTTAAGGTAACGCTTGGTCCTAAAGGACGTAATGTCGTCCTTGAAAAATCCTTTGGCTCACCACTTATCACCAATGACGGTGTGACCATCGCTAAGGAAATCGAACTAGAAGACCACTTTGAAAATATGGGAGCTAAGCTCGTTTCTGAAGTGGCTTCAAAAACCAACGACATCGCAGGTGACGGAACAACCACAGCGACTGTCCTTACCCAAGCTATCGTGCGTGAAGGGCTTAAAAATGTGACAGCAGGTGCTAATCCAATCGGTATCCGCCGTGGGATTGAAGCTGCGGTAGCAGCCGCCGTTGAAGAGTTGAAAGCCATCTCTCAGCCAGTATCAGGCAAGGAAGCTATCGCCCAAGTCGCTGCCGTATCTTCTCGCTCTGAAAAAGTTGGTGAGTACATCTCAGAAGCCATGGAAAAAGTTGGCAATGACGGTGTCATCACTATCGAAGAATCTCGTGGTATGGAGACAGAGCTTGATGTTGTTGAAGGGATGCAATTTGACCGTGGTTACCTCTCACAATACATGGTAACAGACAACGAAAAAATGGTGGCAGACCTTGACAATCCTTACATCCTCATCACCGATAAGAAAATCTCAAACATCCAAGATGTGCTTCCATTGTTAGAAGAAATCTTGAAGACCAACCGTCCATTGCTTATCATCGCTGACGATGTTGATGGCGAAGCTCTTCCAACCCTTGTCCTCAACAAAATCCGTGGTACCTTTAACGTTGTAGCTGTCAAAGCACCAGGATTTGGTGACCGTCGTAAGGCTATGCTTGAAGATATCGCTATCCTTACAGGTGGTACAGTTATCACTGAAGATTTGGGACTTGATTTGAAAGACGCGACTATGGCGGTTCTTGGTCAAGCAGCTAAAGTAACCGTTGACAAAGACAGCACTGTTATCGTTGAAGGTGCTGGTCAAGCAGAAGCTATTGCTAACCGTGTCAATATCATCAAATCACAAATTGAAAGCACAACATCAGAATTTGACCGTGAAAAACTGCAAGAACGTTTGGCAAAACTCTCTGGCGGTGTCGCAGTTATCAAGGTCGGTGCAGCCACTGAAACTGAACTCAAAGAAATGAAACTTCGCATTGAAGACGCTCTGAATGCCACACGTGCAGCCGTTGAAGAAGGTATCGTCTCAGGTGGTGGCACTGCTCTTGTCAATGTCATTAGTAAAGTGGCAAGCCTTGAGCTCTCAGGCGATGAAGCGACAGGACGTAACATCGTTCTTCGTGCCCTTGAAGAACCAGTTCGTCAAATTGCTTACAACGCTGGTTATGAAGGCTCTGTTGTCATTGAGCGTTTGAAAAATAGCGAGCTAGGTACAGGCTTCAACGCTGCTAACGGTGAGTGGGTCAACATGGTTGACGCAGGTATCATCGACCCTGTCAAAGTGACACGCTCTGCCCTTCAAAACGCCGCTTCAGTCGCAAGCCTTATCCTAACAACCGAAGCTGTCGTTGCTGACAAACCAGCTCCAGAAGCGCCAGCTGCCCCAGCTATGGACCCTAACATGATGGGCGGTATGATGTAATCAAACCAAAAACTCTTGAGCAATCAAGAGTTTTTTTGGTGGAAAAGAAGTCGATATTTTCTGAAAAGTTGCTTTTCTCTGTGATATAATAAGAGCAAGAATCACTTTGACATTTGCTTTGGGGGAGAGGCTGGTATGAAAAAGGTGTTATCATTTCCTGTAGTTGTTACTAGTATCACGGTGTTACTGACTCTTGGGATATATGCTTGGGGACAACAAAAAGCGCTAAATCCTAATCGGCTGACTGTTGGGACGACTTATATGACGATGAATAATGATTTTTATCAAGTGGTAAATGACGAGATTGTCCGTAAGCTAGAAAGACAAGGCAATCGTGTCTATACACGTGATCCACAGTTAAGTGTCACAAAACAGTGTCAGCAAATCGAGCTGTTTATCAAGCAAAAAGTGGATGCTATTATCATTAACCCCGTTGATAGTCATAGTAAGAAGCTGCTAGGTTATTTGAAAAAGGCAAAGCAAAAAGGGATTAAAATCATCGTTGTTGACACGCAACTGTCTGATAAAAAGCTAGCGGATACAACGATTGTGTCTGACAATTATCAGGCAGGAGTGCTTATTGCTAAACATCTGATGGCGGATCAAAAGAGCGCTCAGATCTTGATTTTAGAGCATAAAACAACGGTATCTGCTAGCAGCCGTGTGCGAGGTTTTGTCGACACTCTAGCGCCCTATGCTAACTATCAGATTGTGGCAAGAAAAGAGACCAAAGGGCAAACAGAAGTAGCCATGCCACAGGTTGAGCGTGTGATTGCAAGTGGGGTGAGCTTTGATACGGTCATGTCGCTAAATGACCGAGCAGCTCTTGGTGCTCTTGCTGCGATTCAGTCGCATAGACTGACCTCTGTTGCCATTTATAGCGTGGACGGCTCACGAGACTTTAAGCAATTGCTCAGTCAAACAAATACCTTGAAAGGGACCGTTGCTCAGTCGCCTATCACCATGGGAAAACGTGCTGCAGCCTCTGTTTACTCCCTTGTAAAGGGAAAGAAAGTAGCCAAAAACATCACCATCAAGGTGTCTTGGTACGACCGCAATAGTCCTGTAGAGATGGGGTAGCAATGATGACCTATGCCAAATCACGTCCGCTGCTGTGGAGAGGCTTTGTTGTGATAACGCTCATCGCTGTTATCTATCATGCTTCCTTGTACCTGCTCTGTACGACCTATATCATCGAGACAGGGGCTAGTCAAGACTTTCTTGATAAGGTTGGTGTCATCCCTACAGCACCTTCGACAGTCTTTTTAGGAAGTATCTTCTCGTTTTTGCTCTTACTTGGTCTCATCCATCTGCGTCAGTCTCTGTTTGAAAAGAGCATTTATGAGGAGTGGCTTTTGTTTCTTGAGATTTGCTTGCTGCTGGTGACTTTTAGCTTTTTGCAGGGGAGTTATAATGGCGTTATTCTTCTGGTTTTATTAGATATTTTCCAGACTTATACGGATTTTTACACGGCTAGGCAGAGGCGTTACTGGGTGCTCTTTTTGATACTCAGTTTTGCCATGTTGCTCTTGTCCAATAGCCAGATTTTAGCGATGGTTGTCAAATTACCGACCTTAGAGGTCTATCTGAGTTTTTTACCGACTCGCTACCACATGCTGACGCTATTTATCAAGTCTTTTCTCTATTCATTTAGTGTCATGATTTTTATTGTCAATCTTATCCTAGCTATCATCTACTCCGTGTCCGAAACGCATAAAATCGAGGAAGAGCTACGCATGGCTGAGCAGGCAAATAGAGAGCTGCACAGCTACCTTGCTATCAGTGAGAAAAACGCTAAGGATAAGGAAAGAAAGCGTATCGCAAGAGAGATACACGATACACTAGGACATGCTTTGACAGGGATTTCTGCTGGTATAGATGCCGTGCTTGTTCTGATTGACCTTGACCCAAGTAGAGCCAAAAAGCAGCTGAAAAATATCTCAGAAGTGGTTCGAGAAGGTATAAAAGACGTGAGGCGTTCCATTGAAAAGCTAAGACCAGGTGCGCTTGAAGGGCAGTCTTTACAAGTGGCACTAGAGAAGATTATTCGTGATTATGAGGTGTTATCAGACTTAGAGATTACGCTGGATTATCAGTGGGGTGCTGTTGATTTAGAGGTGACTAAGGAAGACATCATCTTTCGAGTTATCCAAGAATCCCTCACCAATAGTCTTCGTCATGGACATGCCCATCATGTGACTATCCAGATGACTAGTGATGAGCATTATCACTTGATTATCCAAGATGATGGTGTCGGGTTTGAGACACTGCAGTTTGGTTATGGTCTGACGCAGATGCGTGAGCGTCTAGCGATTATCGGAGCTGGCGTTACTTTTTCTAACGACAAGGGCTTTAAAACGATTGTGGATATTCCAAAGCAAAAAGGAGAGCAACTATGATTAAGGTATTGATTGCTGATGACCAAGAGCTTATCAGAGAGTCGCTTGGCATTATTTTGTCCTCGTTTGAGGACATAGAGGTTGTGGCGAGCGCTTCAGACGGTGAGGAGGTCTTAGACAAGTTAAAAACCAGTCGTCCAGATGTGATTTTGATGGATGTCAGAATGCCTGTTCTTGACGGAGTCTTGTGTACTAAGCGTGTCAAGGAGCGCTACAGTGACATCAAGATTATCATCATAACGACATTTGATGATGACGAGTTTATCTTTAGTGCCCTCAAGTACGGAGCGTCAGGGTATTTGCTAAAGGGCGTCTCAACAGAGGAATTGCACAAGGCTATCCACACTGTCTATAGTGGAGGTGCCATGATCAATCCTGATATTGCTAGTAAAGTGGTCACAATTTTTTCACAGATGGCGCAGTCAAACTTTACCGTTCAGGTTGACTCTAAGCAGGTTGAGAGTTTATCTGATGTGGAGTGGCAGATTGTCAAGGATGTCGCCTACGGCAAATCCAATAAAGAAATCGCAGCGGATTTGTTTTTATCCGAAGGCACAGTGCGCAATTACTTGTCTGCTATTTTAGCTAAGCTAGAGCTGCGTGACCGCACGCAGTTGGCTATTTGGGCGACTCAAGCAGGCGTGATCTCTTATCAAGTGGAGCATGGCGATGACTAGACGGCATTTGTATCTTTTTGTAGCGAGTGTGGTGCTAGTAGTCTTGTCTGTGCTTGGCTACTGGTGGTATCAAGGGCAGACGATAGTGATCACGCTTGGGACCTATGCTGACAGTAGCTGGGGTGTGCCTTCTTCTAGTAGCAAAGTGATTGATGAGGCGATTGCTCGCTTTGAGAAGAAACATCCTAAAGTCAAGGTCATCTATGAAACGGGTATCCGAAAGAAGGATTATGCCGACTGGTTAGCACAGAAAATCGTAAGTGGCAAGGAGCCAGATGTGTTTGTCGTGCCTGATGATGACTTTAGCCGCTTAGCTTCGATAGGTGCTCTGAAAAAACTCTCCAGTCTTTCCATCGGAGATAAGAAAGCTCTCAGCCGTTTTTACCCTTCTGCCTTAGCAGCAGGACGCTATGCTAAGGAGCAATATGCGCTTCCTTTTGAAAGCAATCCTACCATGCTTTGTGTCAATACAGACATTCTTGCCCAAAAAGGAATTGCTATTTCTCAAAAAGGCTGGGATTTGACGACTTTTCTCTCTATTTGTAAGCAATTAACCCCAACAGATAGCTCTTTACAACTCTATTCCTTGACAGGATATGATTGGCAGACGGCTTTGGCAGCTTATGGTGGTCAGATTGTGACTGCGGATGGAGACGTCACCATCAATACTCCCCAGATGAAAAAAGCGCTTAACTATATTCACCAGCTTTCAGACATTGAGACAAGAGAAGCAACTGATAATGACTTTGACCAAGGTGAGGTTGCCTTTAAGCCGATGACGCTTGCGCAATACCGCACCTACAAGCCTTATCCCTATCGTAGTGCCAAGTACACCACTTTTTCTTGGACGTGTTTGCCTCTTCCTGCGGCGTCTTCAGATGTCAAGGCGAGCCAGTTATCGGTCTCTTTACTAGCTATCGGTGCCAAGACAAGGCATGCTAGACTGGCTAGTCAGTTACTAAGCGAGTTTACCTCAGATGAGACCCAGCAGTCCCTTGTCAAGTATTCTCAAGGCGCCTCTGTTATCAAGAAAGTCATGGTCAGTAAAGAGACGCAGCAATTATTTCAAAGTGACCATCTAGGAGCCAATGTGGTCACCTCAAGCACGCTTGATTATATCCTCAAGCATTCACAGGCGCAGCCAACGGTCAAGGATTATCAAAATATCCTTGCCAAGTCTGACTATCTCATCACCAAGGCGCTCAAGCAACAAACCGTTGATAATGACTTAATCACCATTGAAAAAGAAATAACTGATAATCCATCCTAGAAGCATTTGCTTTTAGGATTTTTTAAGTTATGACATTTGTCATCTGGTGAAAATGACAATCCTCCATAGCGAAAACGGTTTCTCTTTTGTACAATAAAGTTACTAAAGGAGGAAGGCTATGAGGTATCTATTATTAGTGAGTCATGGTGAGTTTGCAGCAGGTCTCAAGACCTCCATCGCCATGTTTGCGCAGGATAAGATAGGTGACGTGATTGCAAATGGGCTAAGAGATGGGATGAGTACCGACGAGTTTGAACATCACTTTAGACAGTCTCTATCTCATCTAAAAGAAGAGGATCGTGTGATTGTCCTTGCAGACATCATCGGAGGCAGCCCTTTGACCGCAGCCTGCAAGGTGCTAGATGAATTGGGCTACTTGGAGGATGCGATTGTTTTAGGGGGAATGAATCTTCCGATGGCAATAAACGCAGTCGTTATGAAGGATATGCTTGATGGGCAAGAATTTGTCAAGACCGTCCTAGGCGAAGCAGGTGCCGCATTGAGAGAGCTTGATGTCGTCTCTAGTGAAGACGAGCTTGATGACGATATTTGATAAGTGTCAAAAGAAAAAGGAGAACAAAGATGAGTGTTTCATTTGTAAGAATTGATGACCGTATGATTCACGGACAAACCGTTACCCGTTGGGCAAAAGAGTATCCTTGTGATGGCTTAATTGCCGTTAATGATGCTGCTGCTAAAAACAAGGTGTTAATCCAAGCTTATAAAGGAGCTTCTGATAAAAAGACCTTTGTTTGGACAAAAGAAGCCTTTGCTCAAAAGTCACAAAAAGTTTTAGACTCTGATAGCCGCTACTTCCTCATCACTAAAAATCCTATTGACATGAAAGAGATTTTGGTAGATCAGGGCTTTGTTCCAGACGATGTTAAGGAAATTATCGTAGGACCTGCAAACGACAGACCAGGTGCTATTAAACTAGGCAATAACCAGTCTATTACTCAAGAAGAAGCAGCTGCCCTTCAAGCGATTGAAGAAGCAGGCTATAAGGTGAAATTCCAGTTATTACCAGATGTTTCCATCGGCTATTGGTCAGACTTCAAGAGTAAATTTGGTTATTAAATAGGTAAAAGGACAAAGCGTTTAGAGAGGAGCTTAAAATGACAATATCTTGGTTACAAGCTGCTTTATTAGGATTATTTGCAAGTTTAGCTTCCATGCCTGGTATGGGTGGCTCTAGTATCGGAAATTATACCTTAGGGCGTCCTTTGGTTGGTGGATTGGTGTGTGGGCTTATCTTAGGAGATATTAAGCTAGGTATCATCTGCGGGGTGGCTATGCAGCTGGTCTATATCGCCCTTGTCACACCAGGCGGTACCGTATCTGCTGATGTGCGTGCGGTCTCTTATATCGGTATTCCACTTGCTATGGTAGCCATTCAATCACAAGGGATTTCCGTAAACTCATCAGAAGCCTCAGACCTTGCAAAATCAATGGGGACATTGGTTGGAACGATAGGGACTGTTCTCTTCTACGGAACGGCTACTATGAACCTTGTCTGGCAACACATCGGTTGGAAGGCAGTTGAGGAAGGAAAGTTCAAAAAATTATATGCTGTTGACTGGGGTTATCCTTGGATTTCACATTTTCTCTTCTCTTTCCTACCAACATTGATTATGTGTAAATGGGGAGCATCAGCGGTTACGAGTTTGCAACACGCCCTTCCAATGGATGGCATTCCTATGAAAACATTGTTTACTGTAGGGGCACTCTTGCCATGTGTAGGGATTGCGATTCTCCTAAAACAGTTGGTTGAAAAGTGGACAGACTTCGTTCCTTTCTTTGTCGGCTTTACCTTGGCTGCTTCTTTGGGGCTTAACTTGGTATCTTGTGCTGTCATTTCCTTGATTTTTGCGCTTATCTTCTTTGAGATTGATATGGTCAAGATAAAAAAAGAAAATGTCAGTGATGACAGCTTTGCATTTGAAGATGATGAGGAGGATATCTAAGATGGCAGAAAGAAAAAGACTCACGAAAAAAACACTCACAAAGTCATTTCATCACTGGTACTATGGTCATTTGACCTGTTTCTCACAAGAACACATGCAAACTTTTGGCTATCTGACTTCTATGCTACCTATCGTTGAGGAATTGTACACGGATAAGGAAGAGCAGAAAAAAGCCATGCAGACCTATACTGCTTTCTTTAATACAGAGCCTCAATTAGGAACACTTGTTGTAGGGATTACAGCAGGTCTTGAGGAAGCTAGAGCAAATGGTGATGGTGTTGATGATGAAACCATCAATGGGATGCGTGCAGGGCTTATGGGTCCTATTGCAGGTATCGGTGACTCCCTTGTTGTAGGGACACTCATTCCTGTTTTACTTGGGATTGCCCTAGGTCTGTCAACAGGTGGCTCACCCGTAGGTGCGATTTTCTACATCATCGTCTGGAACTTACTTGCTTACTTTGGAATGCGGTTTGCTTATTTCAAAGGTTATGAGCTAGGGGATAAGGCAGTTGAATTTCTAGTAGGTCCAAAAGGTCAAGCTATCAGAAGAGCTATCGGAATTGTTGGGGGAATGGTTATTGGTGGTGTTGCTGCCACATGGGTATCTGTAAAGACCTCATTTCAATTAAAAAATTCTTCTGGAAAAGCCTTCCTAGTTCTCCAAGACCAGCTAGATGCTGTTTACCCAGGGCTTTTAACCGCTTTGTTTATCGTATTTTGCTGGTGGTTGATGGCTAAGAAAAATATCTCACCAAACAAAGTTATGTTACTGTTAGTGGTTATTGCCTTTGTTGGGGTATTGCTAGGATTCTTCAATCCAGGACTTAAATACTAAAGGAGTTATCATGACTGAAAAAGAGTTACTATCAGGTTATCAAAATGAAATCACTTATCAAAAACACATGATTGACAATCTCAAGCGTTGGTTTAGCTTACTTTTCGTTGTAGCTAGTCTAGGCGTGGTAGCTCTGTATTTCTCAAAAGCCTCTCTAGTCTTACGCTTTAGCGGCATAGGTCTAGTTGCTGTGGGGTGTCTAGGGATGCTGCTTTTTGGCTATGGTATCTATAAAGGGCAACAAAATGTCAATCGTGTCATTGACGATTTACAACTAAAGCTAGCTGCCCTACATCACAAACACTAGGAGGTGACTTCTAGTGTTTTATCCTTTAAAAATCTATTGACAAGTTTCTTAAATAAAGGTATAGTAATATTAACTATTAGACATTTTACACCGTGAGGTGAGGAGGACGACATGCCAAGAGTAGCAGTGATTGTAAAGAGCAAGGGATATTACTTTAGTTTCTAGATAGACGTTTGTAGCTATGAGGTACAGACGTTGTGAGTTTGTATCTATGAAGCTAAAGCCTTTTGTGATGATTAGCCGATTAGATAATAATTTTCTAACTGGCTGTCACTTCTATGTAAACATAGGCATTAACCAGCTAGTTTATCTACCTAGCTGGTTTTTTGATAGCATTTTAGAAAGGGAGAAATGATGAAACGTTTCCTAAAGGGATTGTTAGCGCTTAGTGCTGCTGTGTTAGTGCTTAGTGCCTGTTCGAGCACGTCAGAGAGTGAAAAAACAGCTGACAAGGACGCCAAGCACATAGGTATCTTGCAGTATGTGGAGCACCCGTCTTTGACGGCTTCTAGAAAGGGTTTTATTGATGAGCTGAAAAAAGAGGGCTATGTGAATGGTAAAAATATCGTGATTGACTATAAAAACGCACAAGGTGATCAGTCTAATCTTCAGTCTATCTCTGAAAAGCTGATTCGAAAAAATGATCTTGTGCTAGGGATTGCTACAACGGCTGCGCAGTCGCTGGCTAGTCTGTCAACGGATGTGCCGATTCTCTTTACCGATGTGACGGATCCTGTGTCAGCGAGTCTTGTCAAAAGCATGAAGCACCCAGGTGGTATCGCTACAGGAACCAGCGATATGGCGCCGATTGCCAAGCAAGTGGAATTGCTCAAAGAGGTGCTGCCAAATGTCAAAAAGGTCGGTATCATGTACACCACGAGCGAGCGCAACTCCGAGGTGCAGGTCAATCAAGCCAAAAAGCTTTTTAAAAAAGCAGGTATCGAAACAGTGGTCAAGGGTATCTCATCCACCAATGACGTGCAAGACACGGCAAAGAGCCTCATGTCTAAGAGCGATGCGCTTTTTATTCCGACGGATAATACCATTGTCAGCTCCATCAATCTCGTGACAGAGTTGTCTAAGGAGATGAAGGTGCCTGTCATCGGAGGCTCTGCGGACGTGGTGGCGCAAGGTGTTTTGTTCACCTACGGGGCGGACTATGAGAGTCTTGGACGTCAGACCGCCAAGATGGGGATTCAGATTTTAAAAGGGAAAAAGCCATCAGAGATACCGGCTGAGTACCCTAAATCCGTCAAGGCTGTGGTCAACAAGAAAATAGCAAAACTCTTGGGCATTGATGTGAGTCAAATTACAGAATAAAGGTAGAGGATGTTTATGTTAGATATTGTATTATCAGGGATTTCGCAAGGGCTGTTGTGGTCCATTATGGCAATCGGGGTGTTCATCACCTTTCGTATTTTAGATATTGCAGACTTGTCTGCTGAAGGGACTTTTCCGATGGGAGCTGCGGTTTGTGCACTGTGTATCATGCACGACATCAATCCTATCTTAGCGACTTTCTGTGGCATGCTTGGTGGGATGTTGGCTGGTTTTGTCTCAGGTATCATGCACACCAAGATGAAAATTCCAGCCCTTCTGACAGGGATTATCACACTGACAGGTCTTTACTCGGTCAATCTCCTCATCTTAGGCAGCTCAAATGTCTATCTGTCGACACATGAGACGATTGTGACCATGGTTGCAAAGCTTGGCTTGGATAGAACCAGCTCGGTCTTGCTGATTGGTAGTGTCTTTGTCGTTTTGGTGATTTTGATTTTATACCTTTTCTTAAATACCCAGTTGGGACTTGCCCTTCGTGCGACTGGAGACAATGTCGCTATGGGACAGGCTAACGGTATCAAAGTCGATCGTATGAAGATTTTAGGCTACATGATTGGAAATGGGCTCATCGCACTCTCTGGAGCGCTCTTAGCGCAAAACAACGGCTATGCTGACCTCAACATGGGGGTTGGTACTATCGTTATCGGCTTAGCCTCAATCATCCTCGCTGAGGTCATTATCAAGCACTTGCCGCTTGGTAAACGCTTGTGGTCATTGGTGCTTGGCTCTGTCATCTACCGCTTGATTATCGTCTTTATCCTAACGACTGACATCGAAGCACAGATGATTAAGCTGGTATCAGCGATACTTCTAGCGGTTATTCTCTACATCCCAGAGCTGCGCAACAAATTGGGCGTGCGCCCCTCAAAAACATTAACGAAAGAAGGTGACTAGTTATGGCTTTACTGGAACTTGCTGGTATTCACAAGACCTTTGAAAAAGGCACTGTCAATGAAAATCATGTCCTTCGTGGACTTGATTTGACCATCAATGAAGGCGACTTTATCTCCGTTATCGGAGGAAATGGCGCTGGAAAATCAACGCTTTTAAACAGTATCGCAGGACTTGTCACCATTGATGAGGGCGATATTAGACTCGAGGGCAAGTCTATCCGAAAAGACTCTGTTGAAAAGCGTGCCAAAGCGATTAGCCGTGTTTTCCAAGACCCTCGTATGGGAACAGCGACCAATCTCACCATCGAAGAAAACATGGCGATTGCCTATCGTCGTGGGAAAAAGCGCAGCTTCTTTAAAAATGCTGTCACAGATAAGGAGCGTGAGCTCTTTAAGAGCGTGCTGAGTGAGCTTGGCTTGGGCTTAGAAAACCGCCTCAAAACCGACGCTGCCTTTCTCTCAGGGGGGCAACGTCAAGCCTTGACGCTGTCTATGGCGACTCTTGTTCGACCAAAAGTGCTCCTCTTAGACGAGCACACCGCTGCCCTAGACCCTAAGACCAGTGAGATGGTTATGCAGTTGACCAATAAAATCGTCAAAGAGCAAAAACTCACCAGTCTCATGATTACCCACAATATGGAACATGCTATCACCTATGGTAACCGCCTGGTCATGCTCTATCACGGTAAAATCGTTGTGGACATCTCTGGTGAGGAGAAAAAGAACCTAACCGTTGCGCAGTTGATGGAACTCTTCCACAAAAATAGCGGACAAGAGCTAACAGACGACGCTCTTGTGCTCGGTTAAAGTTGAGCTTAGCTCAACTTTTTTTGTGTGGTGAAGAAAACAGAGAGGAAAGCCAATCCTGTAAACAAGAGCCAAGTCAACTTTTCTGAAAAAGGTGTGATGAAGCTAAAGATGACAACACCTAGTGGAGCTGATAAGGTAAAGAGTAAGGTCAAAAAACTGCTCACACGAGCGAGGACTTGGCTGGGCAATTGGCTTAACAGCAGTGCATTGAGCTTGGGGTTGACCTTTCCAGATAAAAAGCAAGTTATAAAGAGAAACAATAAACTAAAAATAGCTGGCAGAGAAAAGAGTTGACTAAGCCCTGTCAGAAGCAGCATAACTCCCGCAAGGCTGACTAAAGTTTTAAGTGAGCGTTTAGCAAAATAATCTCGTGTTGACAGACTTCCTACTAAAAGCCCACCAATCATAGCGACCTCAACCATCAAAACGCCTTGACTGTAGCTAAGCCCTAACAAGGGTTTCTTGAGTAAGATGATATTGTAAATAGACGTCATAGCGCTAGCGAGCATATTGATTAGCATAATGCTAAGCAGTAGCGGGATAAAATGGACGCTTTCCTGCTCTTGAAAAATCGTTTTGACTTGTAAAAACAAGTCTTTTCCCCGCTTTGATGAAGAGCTTATCTCTTCTTTTAGCGCAGTGTGCTGGTAGGTTAAGTCCTGTCTTATAGGCAATAGCACTAGTGACGCTAGGATAAAGGACAGAGCGTTGATAAAGGCGATAAAAGCAAACTGTTGATTGGCAATCGTTAGTAACCAAATGCCTAGTGTCTGACCTAAAAGGTTACAGACATAGATGGCAAACTGACTGCTAGCATAGGCACTAACCAAGTCCTCTTTAGCGACTTGTTTCTGCAAAATCGGCAAGCGTAAGCCATTGGCATAGTCACTCAAGCAATCGCTGATGATATTGACCAAGCAAACAATGGCAAAGACCAAAAGACTTGGTTTGTTAATGATAAAACCAACAAGTGTGAAAAGACTAGCTTGGACAAAGCCACATGTTATCAGCCAGCGCCCTTTTTGCTTGGTTTTGTCAGCTCTTATCCCAACCAAAAGGCTAAATAAAGTGGGTATCATCATGGTGATATTGGCGATACTGACGATGATTTGCGACTTAAAGCAAGTAGCAGCATAAACGACAAAAACGATATTGTAGAGAGAAGCTCCGAGGTTATCTAAGATACGTGACAATAGCAAATGACGGTAGACCTTATTTTTGATGATGAGATGCATGGCAAGCTCTCCTTATATTATATTTAGTGCAGTTAGCTACTGCCAAAGCCCAAGTGTTATACTTGGAAAAAGCCACTGTGGATTAGTTTCTACCCTCCAATCGCTTTGACGATTTCGGAAAGGCTCTAACCATAGCTTTTTGTTTCAATTGGTAATGAGTTTGATAACGCAGCGACGTTTTATCTCGTGTAAGGTAACAAGACAAAAAGTTCGTGGATAACCAAGTGCGCTTGAATAACCTATATGGAGGTACACATATGATTTTCGTTGGCATTGATGTCGCTAAAAACAAACACGATGTAGCTGTCTTAAACGACAAAGGAAAACTTATTCTTAAACCACTCACTTTCTCAAATACTAGAGCTGGTTTTAACTTGTTCATAAATACCCTCAGTCAGTTAAAACAAGACTATCTCATCGCACTTGAAGATACAGGACATTATGCCTTTAATCTTTTAGATTTTCTTCATGAACATGGAGCAACTGTCTATACCTACAACCCTCTACTCATCAAGGAATTCGCCAAGTCATTATCACTTCGTAAAACCAAGACAGACAAGAAGGACGCCCGTACCATTGCCCTTAAGCTACTATCCGACCCTAATCGGGAACAGTTTCGTCATGATAATAGAAAAGAAGAACTGAAAATTCTAACGAGACACATTCACCGTCTCAAGAAGAAGCAGTCTGATTGGAAAGTACAATACACTCGGTGTTTGGACATCATCTTCCCTGAGATAGATAAAATCATTGGAAAGCATTCTGACTACGCCTATGAACTCCTATCACACTATCCCAGCCCTCAGAAAATGAGTGAGGCTGGATTTGAGAAGCTTCTAGAAATCAAACGATTAACAATGCCAAAAATACAAGATATTCTCAAGGTCGCTCCAAACTTTATCGGAACAACTTCAGAAGCTCGGGAGTTCGAACTCATCGAAATCATTGAAAATATCAAGCATTACAAAAGACTCATCTCTAAAGCTGAAAACAAAGTCGATGAGCTGATGGCTGAGTTCACCTCGGTCATCACAACTGTGGCTGGAATTGGAAATCGTCTTGGATCTATCATTTTAGCGGAAATTAGGAATATCCATACCTTTGACAAACCAGCCCAACTTCAAGCTTTTGCAGGGTTAGAACCATCTATCTACCAATCTGGACAACTAGATACTCAAGGTAAAATGGTCAAGCGTGGGTCTCCACATCTTCGATGGGCTTTAATACAAGCTGCCAAATCAGTGGCTCGCTTTTCCCCTGCTTTTAAAGCTTACCTAAGAATCAAGTTAGACCAAGGAAAACATTATAACGTCGCTGTTGCCCATGTCGCTAAAAAGCTGGTACGAGTATTGTTCCATCTTCTCAAGAACAATACTCCCTTTGATGAAAGCAAGGTGAGATAAATACTTAAAATACAATACTTATCCTTGAAAAAATTTCAGTTATTTCAAGGTGTTTTCGTCGTACTCTCAAATAAGAAAATCGAAACAAAAATAAATTTAAAGTAAACTATTGACTTTTCTTATAGTTTGTCTTCTATTTGCCTTTATTATAGACGAGGAGAGGACGCTTGCTAAAAAAGTTGCATATGTTCAAAAAAACACCACTTCTTTTTGAAATGGTGTCAGTTATCTGCTTGTAGTAAGAGGCCTAGTGACCTTTGATAGTAGCTCGCAGCTTTTTGGCAATCAAGAGTTTCAAGTATCGAAATAGCTTTTTGCATTTGCCTTGTACCATTCACTTTATCCCCTTTTTTATAAGTCAACAAGCCTTGGGCAAAAAGGTAGACAATTCGAAAGTAGGCTTCTTTTTCATGATAAAAGCGCTTCTTTATCTGCTGGTCAAAGTAAGTGGCATTGTCAAAATCCTCCTCGTCAATAGAGAGTAGAAAGCCATTAAGGAGCATAGTGTGGATGATGGCACGATTTTCTGGAAGTTCGCCAAGAGTATCTGTTTTACGCAAGATTTCCCGTGTATATCTGCTAAAGAGCTCAACACTAAGCAGGGGCGTGCTGATGGCAAATAGCTCTAGCTCGTATCTTCCCCAAATCTCTGTCTCAAACAGATAGTCATGCAAAAAACGACTTTCTTTCTCGGTCATAGTGACGCTATCATCTAGTGCTTTGAGATGTGCCTTGATGACGAGAGCGTTGACAGCGTGTTCACGAGAAGACAAAGCAGCTTCCCTCTCATAAAGGGCTCTTAAGCCAGCGACATCCATCTGTGTTTCAAGATTGAAAATGGCTTCTAACAATGCAGCAAAAGCAGATGGTGTAAAGCCATGAGCTAAGTACAAAAATTCATTGACATCTGTGTGGATATGCTCCAGTGCAGTGAGAAACTTATCTGCTGAAAGGTCATTTTGCCCAGATTCGAACCTAGATAACATGGAGGGTGAAAATGCGTCTTTGCAGGCTTCCTTGAGGGTGATATGACGTGATGTCCGTAGTTGTTTGAAAGTAGCTCCTAAATCCATAAAGACTCCTTACGAGGTCGTTTTCTTTATTATAATATATTTCTCGCTAGATATGGTATAATAAAAAACGAAAAGAAAAAGGTTTGGCTAAATTATATCGGAAGAGTTGAGAAAACTTAAAATGGCAAAGCGAAAAATCTACTTTTATGTCGAGGTTGAAGAGCTCAGTGGCACTCATCGTATTTTGCAGTTGCCAAGAGATTTACAACTGCCAATGCGCCAATATTTTCACGCCAACCGTGGAGCTTGGCAAGAGCTTTTGCGAGGCGGTCTTATCAATATTGCGACAGAGCCCTACACCGCAGAAAATGACTATCAGCCAACGATTCGTTTGACCAAGATTTGCAAATTTTTCTACAGTAGAGAGGAGCAGAACGAGCGCAGTCGTGGGCAATTTCTAATCCAATCCAACTGGCAAACCCCAGGTATCAAGCATTTCTGGGAAAGTGCTAAGTTTATCCAACACGACTACCCTATCAAAAACAAGGTCCTCCTCACCCTAGACTACTACCGTTGGCGTAGGCGCCACAGAAAATATAAAAATAGAAGAAAAAACTAGTCTCCTAATGATATACTCCCCCTATAGTAGACAGTGAAAAAACAAAAATTCACTAGAAACTATAAGGGGAGTTTTCATATGTCCAAAAGAAGTCAAAAATCAGAAGAAGAGAAACTAGAGATAGTTCAATTACTCTTTAGTCATAAGAAGTCCATTTCACAACTCAGTAAGCAATTCAAGGTAAGTAAGTCAACGATATTATCTTGGAAACTCAAGTATGAGAAAGATGGCGTGGATGGTCTAAAGGAAAGGCGAACTTGGAAGAAATATAGTCAAGAGTTGAAAGAACAGGCAGTCCTAGATTATCTAGATGGAAAAGGGGCGTTGATAGATGTTTGTCAACGCTATGATATTTCTGATACTTATGTTCTCAGAAGCTGGATAAAACGATATACTAGTGGTAAAGACTTAAAAGCTACTAGTAAAGGATACAGCCGTATGAAACAAGGAAGACCAACAACATTCGAAGAACGTATTGAGATTGTCAACTACACCATTGCTCACGCTAAAGACTACCAAGCTGCTGTTGAGAAGTTTGGTGTCTCTTACCAGCAGGTTTATTATTGGGTGCGTAAGTTTGAAAAAGATGGCTCTCAAGGTCTCCTTGATAGACGTGGAAAAGGATTAGAGAGTAAACCCAATCTTACCGAAGCTGAACAACTTCAACTCAAAGTGAAACAATTGGAAGAACGTAATCGTCTCCTAGAAATTGAGCTTGACCTGCTAAAAAAGTTAGAAGAGGTCAAGCGGCGCAACCGTCGGTGAGGTTAGGTAAGCATTTAGATGACTTCCAAGTCATCAAAGATTATCACGATAAAGAACCAGATATTCCCATTCAAACCTTATGTCAGCTCTTAAAGGTGTCACGGTCTGGTTACTATAAATGGCATAATCATATAGAAACAGTTTCTGAGACAGAGAATAAGAAGCTCATGAAGAAAATCAAGGAATTCCATAGGAACTACAATGGCATTCTAGGCTATCGCCGTATGACAAACTTTGTCAATCGCCAGCTTGGCACAAATTATAACAAGAAACGTATTCGTCGATTGATGAAAATACTAGGTATCCGTTCTGTTATTCGCCGTGTTAGACAGTCCTGCACCAAAGTTGGAGAAAGATTTCACGAAGAAAATATCCTTAATCGTGATTTCACCGCAACAGCTCCTAATCAGAAATGGTGCACGGATGTGACTTATCTTCAGTATGGACTAAATTCTAAAGCTTACCTTAGCGCTATCAAAGACTTGTATGACGGCTCTATCATCGCTTTCGAGATTAGTCATAACAATGACAATCCATTGGTTATGAAGACGATTAAGAAAGCTTTAGAGCTCAATCCAGGTGCTACACCAATTATTCATAGTGACCGAGGGAGTCAGTACACCTCGAAGGAATATCGTTATATCACACACCAAGCTGGGCTGACCTTGTCTATGTCACGTGTGGGAAAATGTATTGACAATGCACCGATTGAAAGTTTCTTTGGTCATTTCAAGACAGAGTCTTACCATCTCAAAAACTATAAGACCTATGATGAGTTAGTCACAGATGTAGAAGCCTACATCGATTTCTACAATACACAACGGTATCAAGCAAAATTAAACAACCTGACTCCTTTTGAATTCAGGAATCAGGCTATTTAATCATTTTATTATTTCACTGTCTACTTGACAGGGAGCTGTTCATAAGGAGGCTAGTTTTTTACCATTCATGTCGTTAGCTCAAAAAAAAGAAAAAAAGCCTTTAAAACAAGACTTTCAAAGCATTTTATATGCCCCCTACAGTCATTATTAAGTAAATATAAGTTAAGTTAAAATAGCAGAATGCGATTAAATCAAGGTTTGTATTTTTTGTAAAGGTATAGTTCAGAGAATTTTTTGTGCCAAATTTGTGCCAAGTCGTGATGATGAAATAAAGAATGTTGATGTCTGAGTTTGTATTTTTTATTTTGTTATCAAAGATAAATTTTCGAAATTATCAGAATTTAAAGAATATATTGACAAATTTGTTTAAAGGTGATATACTATAGTTGTATTCGAATATAATTATATTAAATATGGAGGATTTCATCATGAACATTTTACTACGACTACCTAAAAAGAAAGATCAATACTTATCACTGGCTCGATCTACTAAGTGTCCTGCACCTATGAAAGGTTTAATTTAATTAAAAACATGAATGAAAGTGGGTCTATTTTGTAGACTCACTTTTATGTTAGGAGGAGAGTAGATGTTTTATTATGAGAATGATTATCTTCTTTCTGCAGAGTCACCAAAATGTGAAGATGTGAGAGATGAATTTTTTAGGTATATTATATTTGATAGGGAAAGAAGACAGGGATGGAAAATCCATATTTCATGTACAATTGAAAATCATTTGATGATTATTAATATTGTTGGGGATTATCTTTTAATGAATAAAATTAGTTTTAAATATATTGATAAACTAAATTCATTATATTATTTATTATCAGGAGATGCTCCCTATGGACAGGCAGGAAAATTTATTACAATCTATCCCAAGTCGGATAAACAATTCAGAAATATTATAGAGGATTTATATCCTAAATTAGATGGATATCAGGGTGTTTATATTATCTCTGATAAGCAATTCAAAGATTCAGTTATTTATTATCGTTTTGGTTTATTTGAGAATGATGGTATACCTTATTTGATTGACAATGAAGGGTATTTTGTGAAAGATGAGAGAGATTATTTCTGTGTTCCGAAGTTTGAAAATGATCCTTTTGATAATTTTAGTGAAGCAGATATTGCTTATAGTACATTGGGTGTAACAGTTTTTCCATTAGATATTATTCATACCTCCTCATCCGGTAATGTTTACCATTCTATTTATGAAGATGAGGTAGTTATTTTAAAAGAGGCAAGGAGGTATATTTTAGGAGTTTATGGTGACTCAATAGGTGAATTACAAAATGAAATCAATATTATTTCTTTTCTTAATAATCACGGGATAGTTGTTCCTAGGTTGCTTTTGACTTTCTATGAAGAAGGTAATTTTTTTGGAGTGTTTGAAGAAATACAAGGTCAAAGTTTAGATTTTTTCCGTGCTATAAATCAAAAAATAGAGGATACCAAGAAAATCTTTGCGAACCTCATAGAGTTATTAGATAAGATCCATCAGGTAGGAGTTGTTATAAATGATATTAGTCCTGCTAATTTTATTATAAAAAGTGATCTTGAGCCTGTTATTGTTGATTTTGGTTCCTCCTATTTTGTAAAAGATGGGTTAAAAGATAATATTAAGGGAGCTACTCCTACATTCTATGATGAGAGTGTAAAAGATTTGGTTCCTTTTAATAGTGATTTTCATAAATTGGGATATGTTTTACTAAATTATTTGTTACCAATTAATTCTGTAAACAATTACGATCCAACAGGCAATACTTTATTAGCACAATTTAAAATATTTGCAGAGTATAATGAACTAGGGTATTTTTATGAAATAATTATATTGTTGATACGACAGCCTTTGGATTGGAAAACTAAATTATCTAAATTAATTGATAGAGGATTTAGTAGGAATACATCTTTTGTAAAACCTAGATATTTTAAAGAACTTGAATATAGAAAAAAGAATTATGAAAAGCAAACCTTACCAGATGTTACACTGGGTAATAGATTAGTCTATACTTTTTCTAAACTTTTAGTAGATGAAATACAGACCTATTTTAAATCAGTTATTAGAATGTCAAATGAAGATATCAAACATTGGATATGTGGATATCCAGATTTATCTATAAAATCTGGTGTGTTAGGCTTAGGTTTACTTTGTATTTTTACTGATGGTTCATTAATGAGTGATGAATTGGTTAACCTTGTAGAGAAACGGATGTCAGAGTCTGATGTTAAAGAAGACAGTCTTTTTGAAGGGAAGTTAGGACATTGTCTGTTTTATTTAATAAGATATGTGAATACTAATGATGATTTTTATTTGAAAAAATGTTCTAGTTTGTTAGAAGAGGTTAACAAAAATATTAAGTACGATGATGGAGAATATTGTTTTATAATGGATTACTCAGAAAATATATCTAGTCCTTATTTATGTGATGGATTATCTGGTTTAGTATTTATAGCCTTAGAGTTATATAAATTGATAAATGATCATAACTACAGGTATAGATTAGAGAATGAGATTATTAAGCCGTATTGTGAAACATTACGAAAGATCAAATGGTGCAAAAATAGTGGTTTATTTTTTGGAGGTTTAGGAATTGGAATGGTACTTTCTGAAGTAAGCAAAGTTTTTGATGATAAAATGATGTACCAAGATGCTATAGAATTAATATATAATATGGTACAATTTGATGTTTATGAAAATGGTTTATATGTTCCTCTTTCTAATGATAAGACGACCTCTTCTCTTAGATTTAGTGATGGTGCTCTAGGAAACCTTTTTGTTTTGAATATTATAGGAGTTTGATGTGATAAAGTTTTTTGTGAAAAATCCGACCTTTAGACAGCTTTTGTTGTCTAATAGTTTTTCTGTGTTAGGGAAGACGCTTTTTGATCTTGTTTTTATCATCTATGCTGCAACGTTTCCAAATCCTGAGTTAGCAGTGGGAATAGCTAGTATTGTAGCTTCGCTACCTTATGTTTTTTCTTTTATTGTTGGTTATCTTTCGGATAAAACGGATAATAAATATCGCTATTTATTGAGAACAAAATTATGTCAGGTTCTTTTGTACCTTATTTTTGCAGTTCTTACTTTGTTCGATAAAAATATGGTGCTCTTTACTTTGATTATTATTATCAATATTATCAGTGATATCATCTCCACCTATAATGGTTATTTGACCTTATCTTTAAATCAAAAGGCAATTAAGGCAGATGATTTGTCCTATGCTTTAGGTATTCAGAACGGATTTTACGATTCTCTTTCTTTAGCGGGGCGGGCTTTAGGAACGCTTTTGTTGAGTTTGCTGGCTTATAATTACTTTCAATTTGGTTTAGCTAATGCTGCATTTTTTGCCTTATCTTTTGTATTTGCCCTATCTTTAAGGTCGTCTTTTCCCTATAAAGAGAGCAAGATGAAGTCAGCAGGTGCTAATGTTCAGGCTCAAATAACCCAATTCTTCAAGGACACCATTCACAATTTAAAATCTTTAGTAAATATTAAAGCAATTTTTAAATTTGTTTCTTTGTTTTTAGCGATGAATTTTGTGTCATCTGGTTTATATTCTTTGATGACGATGACATTGGTGGGAAATTCATCCTTATTGATAGGAAATCTAGCTTTAACTTTAACTATTATAGAAGTTGTAGAGGTTTCTTCTAGTATTATAGGTTCACTCTTTCCGTTAAAATGGTATAGGGATTTGAAGTTAGAGTATAATATATTGGCAGAGCTATTATTTACAGTTTTACTGATTGTGAGCTTAGGTTATCTTTCAAATATAGGTTTGGTGCTCTTGTCAAGTCTTTTTATAGGTTATTTAGGTGGTGTGTCTAATCCCAAGATTACAAGCTTAATTTTACAGACTGTTCCAGAGGAAAGACAAAATTCTATTTTTAGTATTTACAGCACACTCATTACGCTAACAGTCCCTATGGCGGCAAGTCTGATTGTTGCGATAAATTCTGTGTTTGGTTCAACTATAGCATTTTTTTTGCTACTTCTCATAGTTCTAATTTGTTTGGTTTATTTAGTTAATCGTTTGTTAAAAGAAGTATTAACTAACAATAAAAGAGCAAATGGAAGATGATGTGAGTACATAGTGGCAATTATAAAGAAATTTGGTTCTATAATATCTGTAGGGGTAACCGCATTGCAGAGATTGTAGAGCTTTTTGATTTTATTGAATAGGACACCTTGTTTTAAACAGTATATAGTATTATAATAACAGTACATAATAGTTTTTTAGTTTATGTTAAAGGAATGATAGGAGAGAATAATGTCATTTTTTACGTTTTTTATAGTGGTTACTTTTGCTTTACTTATTATTCGATTTTTAGTTTCGCTTCGAGGACTGTTTAAATATATTGCTATAGTATTTTTATTATGGTTGTTTATTAAAAATATTATTTTAATTGGTCTGTTTGCTATAGTAATAGCTGTAATATATCTTGCTTTAACTATTGATTATTCTGTTGAGAAAGAGCAAGTTTTTGAAGATACGACTGAATATTATGAAGAACCTACTGCCAAGAAAAGTTATAGTCGTTGGTATAGTGATAATCCCTATGAGATTTTAGGAGTTAGTGAGACAGCTTCATTTTCAGAGATAAAGAAACAATATAAAGTGTTATCAAAACAATATCACCCTGATGTTTCTGAGGAAAGAGGGGCAGATAAGATTATGAAAAAAATTAATTGGGCTTTTGATGAGTTAAAAAGTATGTGAGATGTGGCAGCTACATTCTCTAACTTATGAATGTTAAAAAGCTAAATGGATAGATGCAGAACCATGTATATCCATTTAGCTTTTTTAATATTTAGGAAAAAATTAGAGATCATCTAGCTTTTAAAAATTTTTTTGAAAAAAATTGTCTACATCTGCCAGCTAGCTTGCTATTAATTGACGTTGGGGGTATACTAAATATGTACTAAAATTTATAGCATGTTTTGTATATTGTAGTGCAATAACTTTGCTTTTCGTTTAGCTTCTTCTTGGCTTAATTTTTCTGTATTCCAGAGATACCAAATTGTTAGTCCTTTATCGTAATAAGCAAAAGTGGCAGTATGGTGAAACTCTTCTTTGATTTCTTTTTGAAACTCTTTGTCTGCTAAAGAGTCAATATCATAATTAGTGATGAAATCCTTTGTTGTCATCAAGGCTTCAAGCTTTTGTTTATCTGATACAGCGACTGCGTTATAACCTTTAATGATACGGTTTTCAATTCTTTTAATAGCAGCGACTATATCTTTAGTATTATGCCTTTTATAGCTGTCTAGAAGATTATTAGCGATTTGCTGTGTATATTGACAGTAATATGTTAGAAAGTAGTGTAAACGTACTTCGAGAGCTTGGTTAGACATTTTTAGTTCAGTAGCGAGTTCATAAAAATGTTTGTTCTGATAAACAATTTTTGAGAGCAAAATGATATCAGGTGCAAGTACAAAAGAAGCAAAGTAATCAGCTTCAACTTCTGTTGGGTTATCTTCACGTTTACTATTTGCGAAAAACTTACCTTCGTGTTTCAGTATGAGATGACCTATTTCGTGACACTTTGTAAAGTTCTGACGAGGGATAGGACAATCTGTTTCGTAAGATATAGAGGTTCCTAAAAAATCAGTCATTGTTATACCTAAAAGAATGTCATCGGAAAAATGATGCTCCATAACTTTGATATTTTTACTTTTAACTATATGATTGAAAAATGGTTCAAAGGTGTAGTCTAATCTAGAAATGTTAAAGAGTTTAATAAAGCGATAAATTTCTTGATTGGCAATATCATTGATCTTTAGGTAGGTATCTCTCACTTATTATCTTCCTCAAATGCTTTACGTCTCATCTCCATGAAGTCCATTAGTTCCTTTTTAAAGACTTCTTGTTGTCCTGGTGTTAGGTCTTTAGAGGTTCGTCTAAAGAGCATATCAACATCAGATATTGTCTCTTCTGGATTTTTTATGTCAGTATTTCCGAGTAGATAATCAGTTGATACTTTAAGTAAACTAGCTAATTTTTCAAGTGTGGTAGCTCTAGGTTTCCCCTTGCCACTTTCCCATTTTGCATATGTTTGTTGTTTTACGTTCAGTTGATTAGCAATTTGGGTTTGAGTGAAACCTAATTCATTTCTCAACGCTTTTAGACGTTCTGAAAACATAGAAACACTCCTTTCTAGAATAAAAAATTTTCAAAAAATGGTTGACAGATACAAAATAAAGTTGTAAAATATTGTTACAAAATAAAGTTGTAAAATAATTATATCAAAGATTGCGAGATGTAAAATAGGTAGAAGGAAAACAGTTTAGTTGGTATCTTCATCATAATTTAATACGGTTTAGCCCTTTCAGTAGTTATAGAGAAGAGATTGAATCTCAATCTTTTCTCCATACCTATTGATAATCTATTATCAGTTCTATCTTAAAACGTTAAAAGAGTTTTTGATAAAAAGATTGTAGAAACGTTGGTGATAAGAACTTAGGTAGCCGTTCTTTGACAAATATATTTAATAAATATCATAAAAAATGCGTCAGACAACCTGCTTTTAGGCAGCCTATCCAACGCTATAATAAAAACTTCGAACACTTTTATTGTAGCACAAAGACAGGGAAAAGTAAACGACAACAAGTGGTTTACATCCTAGAAGAAGTTAGCTGACTGTTGTGAGGAACTCATAACAGAATGCGTTAAGGTTTATGCTAGTTATCCTGTGTTGAGCGAAAAACTAGAACTGCTAGCCTGCAAGGGCTGGAGACACCACCAGTGAGGCTATGGAGAGATGGCGAATCTGGCTAGGTGTGGGCGGTGTGTCGAAAAGTGCCTTTTTCGGCTAAAGGTCAAGGTGAGAGGGAGTGCTTATTGAATTAAGTATGAGCTTGTGACTTGTCCGAGGTAGTAGCAAGTTTTTTTGACTTGTGAAAGCATGCGAAGATAGGAGCATGCAAAAAATGGCAGTAGTTTTTTGCTACTTAAAAAATTACTTAAGTTTTTCATTGATTGATGTAGTTAGCTGACTGCATCTTTTTGGTTTAAAAGTTAGTTTGATAGCAGTAAGATAGCTGAGGTTTCGTCCTTGTTTTTGTTGTGTCTTACTAGCTTTTTTGTTTTAAGAAGTCTACTCATTGTAGCAGGCTTCTTAAAGCATATAGAGTCAGTATATGTTATAATAACTATAGAAAGAGAGGTATGTGGTTATGGTTTATACGATAGAACAGATACAAGAAAAGATTATTCCACTGGCAGATAAGTATAACCTGCCTGCTATCTATCTTTTTGGTTCCTATGCAAGAGGTGAAGCTGATGACGATAGTGATATTGATTTAGTCATCGTTTCTAAAGACTCTAATGCTTTAGGTTTTGCGTTTTATAAACTTTATGATGAGTTAGAAGCCGTTTTTGATGTAGGTGTTGACTTAATGACTTTGGAAGGACTGTCAACAAATACTACCTACATTGGCAAAGAAGTTTATAAGAGTTTTAAGAAGGATAAGGTATTACTATATGAGAAAAGAGCAGCTGGAACTAGATTATTCGTATCTTAGGCAGATGTTGAGCTTTGCGGAAGAAATTGAAAATACTCTTGGTAAAGTCAAGCATTATGGTATTGATATTTACGATGAGATGGTTGTTGCTTCATTAGCCATGCACATTGGGCAAATTGGTGAGCAATTAGATTCTAGAAAGTTATCAAGTGATATTCAGAGAAAGTATGCTGATTTATTACCTTGGTCTCAAATTAAAAGATTTAGAGATAAGGCTTATCACCATTATGGCGGAACCGATTCCTATGAAATTGTTCAAATTGCTATAAAAGATATTCCAGTTTTAATTGAAAATCTACAGATTATCATTAGGGATGTTGAAAAGGAGTTGGATGATTATTAGCTCAATTCAAGAACCATAGAACAACTTTTTGTCATGATGAAAGTCATGCCTTTTTATTTTGGAAAAAGGAGAAAGATATGAGTGCTTTTGCAAGTCATTTGAGACAGCTTCGTAAGGACAGAGGAGCTAAAAAAGAAGATATAGCGACTTATTTAGGAATAACGCCAAGTTATTATAACAAGTTTGAAGCAGGTGCTAGAACACCTTCCTTGGAAGTTCTGGTCAAGCTCAAGACTTATTTTAACTGTAGCTTGGATGAGCTTGTGGCTAGTGAAGAAGAAAGTACACTGGTTGATCGTCAGCTAGTTGTTTCTTATCGTGATTTATGTGATATGGGGTTCAATGAGCGCTTGGCTCATGGCTTAATCAAAGAAGTTTATGACAGTTATCAAGCAGAAGCTATTCCAAAAGCGAGTCTTGATAAGAAAGTGAAGTTTGTTTATAAAAAGGATGTTGTTGCTCTGTGTAATAAGCTCAAAGAGCAACTAGAGGAAAAATAACAATTTAGAAAGGCAAGTAAGAAGATGAAGCAGAAAGGAGATGTAACATGTAAAGTTATCAAAAAAGTGAGGTATGACAGTGAAAGCTTAGCTGTTCCTGTCTATTTTTATGGTATCGCTGTTTACAAGGAAAATAAAGAATGGTATCGTCCAGTTTATCCTTTTAGCTGTGATGATAAAGCTCTACCAGCTCTAAGAGAGTTTGTAGAAGCTTATCAGGAAGAATTACAAGATTTCTATAAAACGGGTTACAATTATGATTTTAGTAGACATGTCTGCGGTATCACAGGCGACTCTAAAGATAAGTTTAGAGAACGTTGGTTTAAAAAAGGGGTTATTATTTTTTAGGGATTATCTATCCCTTTTAGTGAGAGTACAAAGAAAACGATAAGACAGGCTTGTACTCTCTCTAAAAGAGATAGTAGATTTGCATGAGCAGATAATAGTAGAATATATTTCTCCTGAATAAAATTATACATATTTCTTTCTAATTTTTGATTTTTAGTAAAACATTTTTCCTTTATTATTTTTTGTTATTTTCTGCTCTTTCAAGTCAACTATCTTAGAAAAGGAGGTTATTATGATAGAAAGTAAAGCATTTCTAAAGAAAACAGGAATAGTTCTTGCTGGTGCAGGAACTATTTTTTGTTTAGCCGTTACAACAAATACTCTTGTTGACACTTATCAAAAGTCACATGATTATGACATTCATTTGGCAGCTAAACAGGCGCTAGATGTTTCAAAAAAGTATTATAATCTTGTCTTTTACAAGCGTTCTTGTCCTATGTGCCGCTTTGGCAAACAAGATGTCATAAAAGCAGGTGAAAAGAGTTTGTTGACGACTTTTTACGTTGATGTTGAGAGCGAAGAGGGACAAAAGTTGGTTGAAAAATACAGTATTAAGGAAGCGCCAAGCGTTGTTTTTGTCCGTGGAGACATGGTTGAGAAGTATTTGTATGTCACTGAAAAAGATGGTAGCTATCAAGCAAACAAGGAGGTTTTAGAGAAATTTAATGATTGATATGGTTTCATTTTACAATAAAAGATTATTGCTGAAGGTTTTGAAAAAGAGTAATCCACGAACTTTTGTTACGATTTATCACAGTCCTGAAGCAAAGGAAGTTATATTAGTTAAGAGTACACGTCGTAAGGACGTGGCTTTTTCATTTGAGTTAAATATGATAGCTAATGCAACTTTGGAAGATATGGTATCAGAGGGTGATTTTATCATCTATGCTGGTGAGATTGTTCATCCCATGTATGATTACCTTCTAGAGTGCATTAAAGTAGCTAAGCATATCCAAAAATGGGAGGTAGCACAGTGATTTGGTTATTACTAGGTCTTTTGTTTTTTATAGTGGTAGTCTTTGGTGCATTCTGTTGGATGGCTTGTCGAGTTTCTGCTATGGCTGATAAAGCGCTGGAAGAGATGCAAAAGGATAATTGTTAAGGAGGCATTCTATATTAAAAATCAAGAGTAAAGTTTAGTTTTTTGAGTTTATTTCTCAACATAAACTCCAAAAAGAAAGCATGTTAAAAGACTTGCTTTTTGGGCAAGTTTTAAAAATCTTGAGTTTTTATCTGTTTTATCTGAGTTTAGTTTCGTCGAAAGATTGATTGGTTTTCAGGAGATGAAAAATAACACGTATGAGCTTTTTAGCAACATGCGATAGGGCGACATTATAATGTTTTCCTTGGCTTATTTTAAGACGAAGATAGGCTTTAAAATGAGGCGAATAGATACTTAATATCCTAGCAGCCTGTATGAGAGCATAGCGGAGATAAGTTGAGCCACGCTTCACCATTTTACCTTTACTATCCATTTGTCCAGATTGATAAATAGCAGGTTCTAAACCAGCGAAGGCTTGCAATTGGGCAGGTGTTTTAAAGTTATGGATGGTCTTAATCTCGGCAAGGATAATGGCTCCTAAGCGATTACTAATACCAGTGATTGAGGTAATAGGTGAATCAAGCTCTACCATAAGTTTATCAATATCTTTCTGCACATCTTCTATCTGCTTATCGTAATGGCGAATCGTACCAATGAGTTGTATTAACTCTAAGGAGTGTACAGATGAAGCCTTTCCTATGGTTTGCTTAGCTACTTCCTTGATAAGAAGGGCTTTGTCTGCTGTAAGTCGTTTAATTTTGAGCAAAGACTTGAAGTGAGCACGACTAATCTTATCAGGACTAGGGTACTTACTTAGTAGTTCGTAAACGAAGTTGTTATGTAAATTACCAACAATTCCGTGTAGCTCTGGAAAAACAAGATCAAGCAAGCGAACATAGAGATTTTTGTTCCTAGAGCGAGCTTGAATTAACCTATTTTGATAGCGAGTGAGTTCTTTTAATGCTTCGATTTTGTCATCCACATGGTAGCGTTCAGAGACAACATCAGAGCGTAAGCGATGTGCAATCAGAAGAGCGTCTTTGACATCAGTTTTTGTCTTTCTGAGGGATTGTGATTTGGCGAACTCCTTAATAATTAAGGGATTGTAAGCAAATACCGTATAACCTAATTGTCTCAGAAATCTGCCGAGATTATAGTTGTAATGTCCGGTGCTTTCAAGAGCAATATGAACATTGTCTATTACAGGAGACAGTTGTCTAAGCTGTGTTTTTAGGTCAATGAATCCTTGATGAGAGTTAGGGAACGTAAACTTTCGGAGGATAACCCGTCCATTTTTGTCAATGCAAGCCATATCGTGTTTATTTTTAGCAATATCAATACCGACATAGAACATAAGTTTTTAATTCCTTTCAAAGTGATTAGCAGCTGTTGTTCGTTCCACGCACTCTTTGTCTTGTAGCCTTACACGAGATAAAACGTCAAGCGTTATCATTCTAATTACCAATTAAACAAAGAGCTGTGGTTAGAGCCTCCTTGAAATCGTCAAAGCGATTGGATAAAATTACTAATCCACAGCGCTGAACAAAGTATAAAACAAATCTAAAAAATATTAAAGAAAGGATTTATACTAGTGGGAGCTACCCACTAATATAAATATAAGAAAGGATTTATACTAGTGGGAGCTACCCACTAATATAAATATAAGGATAAATAAAGATGACATTATCAGGATTATGGGAATGGTTTTTTCAAAATATCGGGATGTGGCTGGTAATTGCCTACTCAGCCTTTGGTATTATCGAAGCAGTGAAAGACGGCTCCTTTGGTAAAGCGGTAACTAAACTAGCTATTGGAGTTGCTGCTTACTACTATGGTTCTAATCCACAACAAGTTATGGATAGCCTAAAAGGTGTTGTCGCTAAAATCTTTGGGTGAAGCCTATGGAAAAACCAGATAAGGAACTCTATTGTTACAAACAAGCCTTATCGCAACCTTATTGGATTCAAAGACTTACGGATAACTTTTCGCTTAACTCAGCGCTTAAGTTATCCTTTTTTGTTTATGGTTTTGTCGTAGGTGCTAGCTTATGGTATCTGATGGACTTTCTACTCTTTTTTCTTCCTTGGGGATTAAGAGGAATGTTGTGCGTGGTCGCAGGGATTTACCTAGGCAGGCGCCTATCTGATTTGGTTGTTGATGGTAAGGCTTTTGTCTTTTATCTAAAAGATTATCTTCTCTTTTATATCAAGTATGGTATGCGAGAAGAGTCTATCTATATCAATAAAGGACAGATTTATCACAAACCAAGAGAAAGGAGAACACGTGTCATTTAGTGATGTTTTAAATAGTCGAGATAAATACATGCTCAATTCATTATGGGATATTCATGAGAACCTCATTTTACGAAAAGACGGTAGCGTCTCGGCAGTCTATCGTATTCCACCTAAAGTTATTAACTCTCCAGACTTCAAAGGTAAGGAACAGTTTAAAGAAAGTGTCTATACAACGCTCTCTAGCTTACGAGACTACCATGATTTTGAGATTGCTATGATTCCTATGGATCAAGATATTTTCCCACGCTTCGAAAAGATTGCCTTGGATATTGATTGGGAGGATGGTGCTGCTCCTTTAGCAGAGTACCTCTTAAACGGTATGGTAGAAAAGCTCTATGACTCCTTAGGAACGATTTACGAGTATGTCTACTACCTTGTGGTGCCTCTAAAATCTATCCATGTCTCTATTGACCTCAAGTCCGTTGTGGGACAAGGCTATCGCAGTCTCAGAAATTCAACCTTATCTCTTCTAGGTTTTAGAGAACAGGTGCCAAGCAACTGGTATGAGAAGTACCAACATCAAGAAAAACTCCTCAAAAGTACACTTGACATGTTGGATGCCAAGCGAGTATCAACAGGTGAAAATATCTTTATCCAACGCCTCCAATTTTTACGTGGTATGGTCGTTGATAAAGAGACTGAGATTACCTTTGTTGGGGATAATATGGAAAATGTCGATGAAGTTAATATCGAGTTTGAGCATGTCAATATCATGAAATTCTCTAATATGGATGAGGTTTCTTATGTCGCAGCGCTTCCTATTGATACACTTCCAGAAAATGTGTCTTATCTCCATCTGCAAGAAGAGATTGAAAAACTCAGCTTTCCAGTTGAAACAAGGTTCAAGGTACAATTTTCAACACCCAACGGTATTTTCTCTCTGCCTAACAAGGCTAAACGTAGCCGTAGACGCTTGAAAAATACCATGGATGAAGCGGATGAGGCAGATGACACACAAAATGTTAGTGTAGTGCGTAGCCGTTTCCTTTTGGAAGACCTAAAAGAAAAGGTAGATGAGGATGTGCCTTTGGTGTCTTATCTCAATACCTTGTTTGTGACAGGTAGCACCATTGACGTTTTAAAATCTCGTATTGATATTCTATTCTCAGTCTTTAGCCAACTAGGTATCAGCCTAGTGAGGGCTAATGCAGACCAGCTCTACCTTTTCTATAAGAACCGTTTTACAGAAGTGCTTACCAAGTCAGACAGGAACTTTATTCAGCCTATGAGTTTAGAGGGCTTCTGTGAAAACCTCTTCTTTATGACTAAGAAAGTCGGTACAGACGTTGGCTTTCCTATTGGACGGATTGATTATCAGTCGGATTCGTGGCAAGGGGATTATAAGGCGGCGATTGCTGCTAGTTCGACGCCAGTTTATGTTAATCTCTTACAAGCTAATAAACAAGGGATTGAAGGAAAAGTGACTAACAACCCACATGTTGGAGTGACGGGTGAAACAGGGTCAGGAAAATCCTATTTGATTAAACTGCTTTTTTATATCACAGTTTGCTCAAGATGCAATGTCTGTATGTTGATCCTAAACGAGAAGTCAGAGCACAATATCAAAAGATACTCTATGAGTTAGAACGTAAGCAAGAGTTCCCAGAACTCCAAGAATACATCAAGAGTATTCATTATGTGACCTTAGATGCCAAAAATCCAGATAATCATGGTGCGCTTGACCCAATTGTCTTTCTTGACGGACAAGAAGCCATTGACCTTGCTGATTCCATGATTGACTCGGTGCTCAAAGAAAACACAGATGAGATTGAAGATGCTTATCTCACAAGTATTGACCGAGTGCTAGCTCGAAAGAAACAAGGTGAAAAAGTTGGTATGTTACATGTCTTTGAGGATATGCAGCAATCTTCTTCTGAGACTGTCGTTAATGCAGGACGTAACTTGTGGCGAAAATCGCAAAAGTCTATTCTGTCTCTTTGCTTCTCAGATGGACGCAATAGCGCTATTAACTTAACTAATAAGACTACTATCCTTGAAATTTCGGGACTTGATTTACCAAAATCAGAATCACAGATGGACTTAACTAAGTCGCAGAAGAAGTCCTTGGTTGTCCTTTATGGCTTAGGATATTTCTGTAAACGATTTGGGGAACGTGACCGAACGGTAGAAACCATGTCTGTATTTGATGAGTGTTGGATGTTTAACTCAACGCCTGCAGGTCGTGAGGTTATCAAGGAGATGAAACGTATCGGACGCTCCTATAATAACTTTATGATTCTAGGTACGCAGTCGGTTCATGACTTAAAGACAGAGGATGATTCGACTGGTTTTGGAACGGTCTTTGCCTTTTTGGAAGAAACTGAGATTGATGATATCCTTGCTTACCTCAAACTTCCTGTTAATGAAGAGACCAAGAGGTGGATTGGTAATATGACCATGGGTCAATGTATCATGTATGACACCTTTGGACGGCGTGAGCGCATCACCGTTGATGGTATGTTTCCAGAAGTCACGGTTCTCTTTGATACGGTTGAGAGTCAGTTGAAAGCAACTGCTTAAAGGAGGGGCTTATGAAACGAAAACGTTTAATGTTACTAGGGGTGTTATTGCTTCTAGTGACTTTTCCGATAGGGAGCTTAGCAGACTCTAAATTAAATAAAGGTCTAACGAACAGTTTCACTAATCCGCCTCTAAAAACAGGGAAAATTGATAAGTCTAAGGGGAAAAACAAGAATAATACAAATAATAAGAAAAAAGATAAAGGAAAAGGTTCAGATGGAGCAAAAACCAATACGGTTGACCCTAAAAACTTGCTAGAAATTCAAGAGCAGGGAATCAAAAAGATACTCGGTGATGATTATGATAAGTATGTCAAGGATGCCAAAAAACTCGGAACAGATATTGATTCTAAAAAAGAAACTCAAAAAAAGTTGATAGATGCGGCGACTTATGACACCTTTGATAGACCTTTAACTTACGATCAATTCAAGGATGACCTCGATCGCTTTACGTCCAAGGCTTATTTTAAAGGGGACTTTTGGGGCTTTAGCTCTGAAACAAACTATTTGATTAACTCCTTTGTGCAAGCTATCTTTTGGGTTAATAAGACGATTTTCTCTATGATGGCGACTATCTATGATTCACTAGATAAGAATAGTAGCCTTAATACTCAGATTGTCGATATCTTAAATATCGCTGGAGATACTTATAATAGCCTGATGACGAGTCAAGTCTTACTCTTTGTCGGGGGCTTGTTTGTCTCTTATGCTTACTATGAATATGTCAAAAGAGGTGGTGGTTTCTTTACATCGCTGCTTAAACTTTTTGTGACCTTCGGTGTTGTGACAATTTTCTTTACAAAGTCAGCGACTGGAGATTATTACCTGACAAGAGCCTATACAAACGTAGATAGTGCTTTGACAGGGGTAGCTTCTAGCGTTTCTAAACTTGAAAACGCTTATAGTAGCAAAGGGTATGGTGAGGGTAGTCCTTTGGATAGTTATTTTGAACAAGCTATTTGGGAGCCTTACGCTTACATGAATGCTGATAAAGTCAGTGGAAATGATGTTAAATATGCCGGCTTAGGACTCAATTTGAGTGAGAAGGACTTAAAGGCTCTGTTAGCTTATGATAGTGATGATAAGAAATTTAAATTGAACGATAAGACGATGGAAGAGATTGTTTACAATGGTGATGAGGTTAAAATTAAAAACTTATCTAATAATTGGGGTGATAAGTTTTCCTACGCTATCGGCTCTATCTTTAAAACAACTGTTTTGGGAATTATCATAGATGCCTTTGCTATTTTCCGATTTGTGTTAAGAATCACATTGTTGATACTGTTTGTACTATCACCTTTTGTGGCGCTTATCAGTTTTATACCTACCATGCAAATTGTTTTACTTAATTTTGCTAAACGTATAGGTATCACCGTGGGCTTATCTGGTTTCATGGATTTCTTTGCCATTATGGCTTTGTTTATCTACAAGATGATTGATGATGTTGTTTCCACATTCTTTAATAACTATTTGCTAGTTGTTTTTGTCGAGATTATCGTTTTAGTTATGCTTTGGAAGAAGCGTGATTGGCTCGTTTCCATTTTGACTGCAGATCGCTTGCGGGTGTCAAGTTCCTTTGGTCGCTTCCCTAATCGTCTTAAGAGACGCTTTAAAGGGACTGTGCGTAGTCGTCGTTATGGTGGTCGTAGCTTAACAAATGATATGACTAAAATGGCAGTAGCAAAACAAGCAGTTAAAGGTATCCGTAATCGTTCGTTAGCTGGATTAGGCAGAGGTACTGTAAAGGGAATTTCTGGTTTATCAAGAGCAGGTCAAATGGGCTTTGCTATGGCAGGTGCTGGTTATAGTAGAGAAGCTGCTAGTCGGTTAGTTCATGCACAATCACAAGCACGAAAAGACCGTTTTAATCAGTTGAAAACGAACTTTGGACGTGGGCTTAATCATTTGAAATACAACACGTTGAAATTGGCGCAAGACGGTACAAGAGATAAAGCGCTTAAGAGTCATTTGCAAGGTCGTGCTGGTGATGTTAGGTTGTCTGGTATGCAGCTAGCGTCTGATAAAGAAAGAGCTAGAAGAAAAGCTAATGTTTCTAAGCAAAGAGTCAGTCGCTTAAAAGAAGCGCATCAACTCAAACAGAACCAACAAAGAGAAAAACAAATGGTTGTCAAATCCGTTGAAGATATTCGTCAAAAGACAGGTCTGTCTGCCAAGGAAGCCTATAAGAAGTACAGCCATGATAAACGTTTGGAACGTCGTACGTCTGACTATAGTCAGGCAAAAGAACAGAAAACTGTGAAGCCTAAAATGACAAAAGAAAGTCATATCAAGCGTTCTGCTCCTAAACAAAAGGTAACTCCTAATGTCGGTAAAAAACCAAAGGTGACCTCTACTTACTCACACGAGCAGTTAAAATCAAAACTAAGACGTTCTTCGCTCAAGAGATGAGGTGAAGCATGAAAAAAGCATTTAAGCGAAAAGTTTTTCTAGCTTTAGGTTTTCTAATGGCACCCTTTCTCTTGCTTTTAACACTTTTCGTACTTCTGTTTCATGCTAGTATTAGTGGGTCTTGCTCAACCAGCTCAAGTTACTCAACGACAAGCGATACCGTTAGTGCTGGTGCTAGTGATACAGACCCATTTACAAAAGGCACAAAAGCTAATCAGAATGCAGAAAAGCTGGTGCAGTCTTGGATAAATGTAGGACTCTCTGGAGCAAGTGCAACAGGTTTAGCGGGCTGGATTAACTCTGAAGGTGGCTTTGCCATGTTTGGACGAGCAGAAGGGCACTCTGGAAATGACCTAGAGTCTAATTCTATTGCCTATGGGAATCGTCCTAAAGGTCTTTCTTATTACACTACAGAAGGCGGTGGTGGTACTTATCAAATTACACCCTTTACCAAGTATGCCCCTTTAGGTGACGCAAAATGGGAAGATATTGATAGTATGAATCACTATGTCATGACAGCTATTAAAAATGGTGACTGGAATGCTAGTATGGATATGACTGGTGGCAATCATAGCTTTGAGCAATTTGCTAAAATGACAGATGTGAAACAAGCTGCGCTTGTTTGGCAGGCTTATGAAAGAGGAAATCCTGCTTATATCAATAAAGACCAAAAACAAGCAGATGCTCAAAAGTTCTATGACCTCTTTGATGGAGGAAAATACAGCTTTGACGCTGCTAAGTTTAAGGCTAACTTTGGCACAAGCTCTGATAAAGCAAGTACTGGTGATGACTCAAGCAACTCAAGCTCTTCTAAGTCTAAATGTAAGCACTCAAGTAGCGGTGGCTCTTGGGGAGATGATGGGACTGGTCTTGTTAATTATAAGAATCTAAACGCTTGGAAGGCAGAAGATTTACCAGATGATTTGAAGAAATACGCTATTGATCCAAAGTCAGTTGGACTAGCCTTTAGAAGTCGTGAAGGATGGAAGGTTTTAGCCTCAAGTGGCGGTCAATGTACAGACCTTTCCGCTAGTCTTATGTACGCTCTTTGGGAAAAGGACGGTCAACACCCTAGTCAAAGTTCTGGTAACGGGAATGCTGTTGTCTCTAACTGGGTTGCTGCTTTTGGAGGTAGTCAATCTGATAAACCATCGGCTGGTGCAGTTTTCTCATCAGCTGCTGGAACAGGTGGTTCTGGAGGCTATGGACATACAGGCGTTGTCTCACATGTCTTTGAAAATGGTGATTATCTTGTTGTTGAGCAAAACTTTGACACTTATTCAGGTGAAAACAAAGGCTTTGGTCAATTTACATGGAACTATCGCTATGTAACGGCGGATGCCGCAGGATATACTTTCTACTCACCGGCTCAAAAAGGCTACAGCATTGTAAAGGAGGCGAAAACAGTCGATTAAGATGAAAAAAAGATGGTTTTTACTGGGAGCTGTTCTTCTCTTAGGTCTCTTTATCTTTAGAATGTGTTCTCATCCTAAAGAGACGTCTAAAACAAGTCATGACCAAGAGACAACGGAACAAATAAGCTCTTATCAAACGGATGACAGTGAACAATCTTCCTCAAGTGTTGTTCGTCAAGCCCGAGAAGCACTAGAGCAGTCCCAAAATTCAGCGACTGATACCGGTGCAAAAGAGGTCAAAGAAGTGCTCAATCAAGTGATGGATTATCTAAAGACAGCTAGTTCTTTAGAGATGACTTATTCTAATCATTTATCTATTACAAATTCTGCGGATGCGGAAACAATAGCCATGATGATTAGAGCAGGTTATCAGTATGATGAGACTAGTGTCGAGGTCTATAAGAGTGACTCGTCTAACGTCTATCAGTTTTTAGCGCTTCTCAAAAAGGATGAGGAAGTCTTAAGTTTTACAGGAAATTATGTTGTTGGTACTCAGCAGGTCGAGTTAGCAGGTTTGCAGGGGGAACCAACAGGTATTGCAAATTAAGAAAGGATAAATCAATGACTAAAAAGAATGTGATTAAAATGGTGGCTATCTCTACGATAGCTTTGAGTAATATCGGTGTAGCTGCGTTAGCAGATGAAGTGGTGGTTGGTAATCAAAATCAACCGTCTAGTGGTGTTGTCAGTGATGGTAGCGGTGTTGTTATTGGAGAAAATACCAGCTCAACAGAAAGCTCCCAAGGAACGAGCAGCAGCTCTTCTTCTAATACAGGAACAGTGATTGGTTCTGATTCCAGTAGCACAACAAAACCGAGTGATGGCAGCGGTATTGTCGTAGATACAGGAAGTAGCAGTGAAACAAATCCAAGTGAGTCAACACCTCCTTCTACAGAAGAAACAACTCAGCCAGCAGATTCTAAAACGGAAACGACACCGCCAAAAGAGGAAGAAAAACCAGAAACAGGAGGTAAAACTGAAGTAGAGGTACCAACTACAGATGGTGGCACTACAACGCTAACACCCGATGTGACGGTTCCGACGAATAATCCAAATATTAGTGCAGAAGTTGCTGATAAAGCAGGTGCTAGTCAAGTGGGCACAACCTCACAGGTAACAGGACAAGTGGTACAAAATGTGACTCCACAAGCACCTATTGTGACCAGCACGGGCTACAAAGTGGTCTCAACTGTAGATAGTCAACTTGTGGTGGAAAATACAGATGGCAGTACAAGCACTATTGCTCCTGAGACTATCGGTGCTAAAGTCAATGAAGATAAAACAATTTCTTTAACTACAGCAGGTGGTGAGACCAAGACACTTCCTAAAACAGGTGATGAAAATACACTGAAACTGTTCGTCTTAGGTTTTATTGTTATCATTGCAGGACTTGCAGGTTACTATAAAGATAAATTAAAACAGCTCTTTAACAAAGAGAAAAAGTCAAAATAAGAAACGGCTCATCCTAAAAAAGGATGGGCTTTTGTTTTCTTTTAGAGAGGAGACGTGCTATAATTATGCCAACACTATATTTAAACCACGGATTGCGTATCTATATTAACAATCGAGAAAAAGGACATAATAAACCTCATGTCCATGTGCTTTATCGAGATGAAGATTATTCTTTCGCTTTTGACGGCGAACAATTAGCAGGTGGAAAGTTACCACGTAAACAATTAAAAGAAGTCAGACTTTATTTAGAAAATCACCAAGATTATCTAAACGAACTCTGGCAATCAGATTTTTAAAAGGAGTTTATCATGAGAACAAGAGCTATCAAAGTGATTCCATTAGCCAACTACCATATTCAAGTATGGTATGAAGATGGGCGTTGTGTGATTTACAATGTAAAGCAAGATATTGACCATATCAAAGCCTTTAAAGCTTTAGAGGATAAAGAGCAATTTCAAAAGGTTTACTTACAATATAACGGTTACTCCGTTGCATGGGGAGATGGTGATGAGTTTTCAGATCCAACTATAGATTGTGAAGTACCTTATGATGAAGGCGAGCAGGTCTTATGGGTGAGTTAGGAGTCATGTTTAGAGCATGGCTTTTTTTGCTGATTATGATAGAATATGAGGAGATGTAAATGTACATATTTATTGTATTGGTAGGTGTGTTGATGTATTCAATTCTGTATAAATTAGGTTTAAAAGTATATGATAATCTTTATGGAAGAACATTATTAGCGATACTTTTATTTCAACCTATTATATTGGTAGGGTTGATATTATCGGAATATCTTCTTTCAGATTCCGGTTACTCTATTACAAGTGAGTTTTTGGTTTCTTTTTTTAATGAAATAGGTTTTAATGTTCGATTAAGTCCTATGTTTGATGTTATTCAAAATGTCATTATAATTTTAGCGGTGTTTATTGCGCTTAGATTTTTAACAGGTAAGTCTATAAACAAAATAGCAAAAGTAGAGGGTATATCCTATGATGATGAGAGAAGAGAAATAGTTGTAGAAGGAAAAGGAGGAGTAGAGACAACTTTGCCTCTATCTTTATTAAATACGTCAGTTTTATTTTCTGTAATCTATATGCTGATAATAACTTTATCTCTTTACAATTGGTATCTTTTTAGTAATCAATTTGGAAACGTATTACAAAATATAGTAATTGTTTTAGCAGTGCTAGCTGTTATTGAGTTTTTTATTATGACTTATGAGATGATTGAGTATATGAAAGAACAATCTATTCGTATGGTTTTTCAATATCCAGAAGATTACTTATCTGTAATGGCAATATTTGATTTGTATATAGAAAATAGAGAAGTTGTTTTATCATATCTTGATATTGATTCGTGCGTTAAACAATTTATTGAAAAAGGGATATTTAGATCTGCTTTTAAAGTTGATTTCAATGGAAAACCTAGTGAATATTACAGAATAGATATAGCTAAAGAATTAGTTGATGTTTATGAATCTGAAAAGAAAAAATGTTTATAAGCTTTAGGTCATGTTTAGAGCATGGCTTTTTTTGTTTTGGAGAGAGGTGAGTGTATGTCGCAGGTTATCAATCTGACTTTGCCTAACGTGGCTATTCCTATACCAGAGGATATGTTGCTAGTGGATAAAGTAGAGTTTGAAAAATTAAAGCGTGATGCGTCTGAGGGGCGCTGGATGGATATTAAGGAAATACTAGAGATGTTGTCTATTAGTCGAGGGTATCTGTATGACTTGGTTTTACTAAATCCTCGCTATAAGGATAAGATTGATATTGCAAAAAATCCGAAAACAGGTTTTGTTAGCTATCCTGAAAGCCAAGGTGGTAAATATCTGTTTTTAGCGAGTCGAGCAAAACCTTTCTTTGAAAAGAATTTTGCAGATATTTTATTAGATAGAGGGCGATAATTGAGGTATGTTATAATAGAGTAGCAAACCTTGATTGTCGCTTTTTTATTTGGAAAGGATAATCACATTATGTCAGTATCATTTAGGAAAAAAGGGAAAAAATGGTATTACAGCATTCGAGATAAAGCAGGGAAAACTATTGAAGCACGTGGTTTCAAAACGAAAAGAGAAGCTCAAATTGAGGGAAATGCTAGAGATAAACTTTTGTTTAAAGGAGTTGATCTAGCCAATGATTCATCATTGTATGACTTATGGAAGGTATGGTATGAGACAATAGTGCTTCCACAGAAAAAAAGCGAGTCTACCTTATATAAGCATAGACTGCGTGGTAAATATATGAAACAGTATTTTGGTGATCAGGTGGCTAGTACCATTCGATTTAGCCAGTATCAACGGGTGCTAACTAAATTAGGAGATACCCAATCTAAAAATAATGTTCAGAGGTTCAATTCTGAAGTTAGAAAAGTTATACAGTTTGCAAGACGTGATAAGATAGCCATTGATGATTTCACGGATGGTGTTGTTATTGCAAGTAGTAAAGTGACTAAGAAAGTATCTGATAAGTTCATCAATAATTTATCTGATTATTTGAGGTTACAACAAGCTGTTAAAGCAAGACTGTCTGAGCGTTATGTAGTATCGGATTATGTCATTTTTGTAGCATTGAAAACGGGTTTGCGAACTGGTGAAAACCTAGGCTTAACTTGGGATTGTATTGATTTTGAGCGTAAGGTGATTAAGACATATAGACGTTATGATACATCTAAAAAGTGCTTTACACCGCCAAAAACTGAAACATCTGTTAGGGAGATACCGATAGATGATGAGACTTGCTTTGTTTTGAAGCAACTCCAGCATTTGCAAGAGCGAACATTAAAAGGAGCAGAAGTCTCTAATCCTGAAAATTTTGTTTATTATAGCTCTACTTACGGTGTTCCAACATCAGCAAATGTAAATAAGATGTTGCGCTATTTACTAGAAAAAGAGGATATACAGCCAAGGCAATTAACGTTGACTGGTTTACGTCATAGCTATGCTAGTTATCTATTGGCGAACGAGATTGATATTTGGGTTGTTTCAAATGTTATGGGACACAAGGATATTGAGCAAGTGACTAAAACATACGGTCACTTATTAGAAGAGAAAAAGGATAGGGAATATGAGTTAATTCGTCATAAGCTATCATAAAAAGAACTTTTTTGTGCCAAATTTGTGCCAAAAAAGAAAAAAAGCCTTTAAAACAAGGCTTTTGAAGAATTATTCATGCCCCCTACAGGGCTCGAACCTGTGACCCATGGATTAAGAGTCCACTGCTCTACCAACTGAGCTAAGGAGGCTGGGTGCTGTATTGGCACCGTGATTCACGTTTTGTATTGAACCCGCACAGAATAAGCAGGTGGGCAACTCGCTCTAACTTCAGTTGCTTCCGTGTGAGACGGCTTGCATACTGTTAGAAGACTTATGTTTCCCGAAAATACAAAAAATAGTCGGTCAACACTCGATGTGAATTCGTATGCCACAGCAGATTTCTATGTTTCTATAATACCACTTTCTCAGAAAATTTCAAGTACTAAATCCTATTTTTTGGAAAACGATTGCTAAAAAGTGGTATTGCCCTTTTCATCATGCGATAAATGGTCGATACGCTCTTTGTTGGCAGCGAGAGCTCGCTCGTATTTTCCCGTGTGGTTGGGGTCAAAGTAGTTTTTGCCTTGCAACTTGTCTGGCAGATATTGCTGAGCCACCCATTTTTCAGGGTAATTATGCGGATACTTGTAGTTTTGAGCATTGCCAAGGTCTTTGCTGCCAGCATAGTGTCCATCTCGTAAGTGCCTTGGAATAGGCAGAGCACCACTTTGGTGCAAATCAGCGATAGCCTTGTCCATGGCTAGATAAGCCGAATTTGACTTTGGTGATAAGGCAAGGTCGATAACGACATTACTAATCAAGATACGAGCTTCGGGAAAACCAATAGACTTTGCAGCTTCAAGTGCGGTCACAGTGTGGACTTGAGCGTCTGGGTTGGCAAGTCCGATATCCTCATAAGCGATGACAATCAAGCGCCTAGCCAGACTGGGCAAATCTCCTGCCTCAATGAGACGTGCAGCGTAGTGGAGACTAGCATTGACGTCGCTACCACGGATGGACTTTTGTAGAGCAGACAGCACATCGTAGTGCCCATCCCCGTCCTTGTCCATGGTAATATAGCTGCGCTGCAAGCTGTTTTCAACGGTGTCAAGAGTGATGTGGCGAGTGCCGTCCTTATCTTCCTTAGTCGACATGACCGCAAGGTCAAGAGAATTGAGCGCTGAGCGCAGGTCTCCGTTGGTCGCTGTTGCGATGAAGTCGAGCGCCTCATCATCTAGTCTAACGTCAAAGTCAAAGCCACGCTCCTTGTCAGACAGGGCCATTTTGAGCGCTGTTTTGACTTCTTCAACGGTCAATGGCTCCAGCTCAAAAATCTGCACACGGCTACGAATAGCGGATGTGACGGAGAAAAAAGGATTTTCAGTGGTCGCTCCAATCATGATGATATTGCCATTCTCAAGGAGTGGCAACAAAAAGTCCTGCTTGGTTTTGTCAAGCCTGTGAATCTCATCAAGCAGCAGCACCAAACCCCCAGAAAACTTAGCTTCCTCAGCGATTTCCTGCAGGCGTTTTTTATTGTCCGTCGTAGCGTTAAAGGTTCTAAAGGCATAATCGCTGGTTCCTGCGATAGCAGAGGCGATAGAGGTTTTGCCAATCCCTGGCGGACCATAGAGAATCATGGAACTCAGGCGATTAGCTTCAATCATTCGGCGGATAATCTTCCCCTCCCCAACCAAGTGCTGTTGCCCAATCACCTGATCAATCGTGCGAGGTCTCATCCGCAGTGCAAGATTATTTGGCATACGTTATTGTCCTTTGCGTTTGTAAAAGTCACCGATAAGATACGTGGTGACAGGTTTAACATGAAGTTGGTACTTAGCGACAAGCTCAGCGATTTTAGCACCATCAATCAAGGTGATGACACGACTTCCTTGTCGTGAAGCTTTGATAGCCCCACGAGTAAAGGTGGATGTTGTGATGAAAATACCGTATTCAGCATTAAATTTATCCATAGCGCCACGGAATTTATCAATTTCTGGCGATTGAATGGTGCCTTGCCAACGTTTGGCTTGAATAGCGACACGGTTGGTTCTGAAGTCATCTTGGCTAGTAATGTAGCCAAAACCATCTAACCCACCGTCGTTTGAAATTTGTATCCCAACGGTTTCATCCAGACTGACACCCATTTGATGGACGAGTTGTCTACAAAATTGCTCAAATTTACTTGGAGAAAAAGCTTTTAAGTAATCAAGTAACTCCTCGCTCCAGTCAACAGCAGGCTCATCTTCTGGTAACTCTTCGTGAGACACGACGTCTTCCTTTTTTTGCTTGTCTAGTGTTTGATTGGCTTTTGTGAGAACGTCTTGACTGAGATTTTCGCTCAATTCGCAATTTTCTCCAATAGTTGTTAATTGGAAGTAAGCCCGTCTAGGTCGTGTGATATAATCTGCTAATTCTAAGTATTTTAAATTATAATTAAAAGTAAAATCAAAAGGTTTGTAGGGTTTTCCGCTTTTTTTAGAAGTCAAAGTAGTATCAAGCATCTCGTCTGTAATAGGAGCACTTTGCGTGCGAAAATAAGTTAGCAAGTCACTTTTACTGGCTTGTCCTCCTAGATGACGTAAACCCCTTAAAATTTCTAATGTCACAATACGATCCCAATTTTTGCGATTAACACTCGCTCCCATAGCTCATCCTCCTTAGACTTTCTATATTCTATTATAACAAAAACTGTGGTAGAATTAGAGTTAAGAACGAAGGAATTGAGGACAACAATGGCTAAATATGGCTTTTTATCAGTGTTAGAAGAAGAGTTGGACAAGGGATTTTCTTACGATTATGAGCTGAACTGGGATAAGCGCAACCACGCAGTGGAGTTGAGTTTTATCCTTGATGCGGCAAATACTGAAAAGATTGCGACCATGACTGCTGATGGCGAGGTTTTGGATGGCGATATTGCCCTAGAGGAGTTTGTTATCTTTTATGACCCGAGCAAATCTCGCTTTGAGGCGTCGGATTATCTGGTGGCTCTTCCTTTTTTGCCTAAAAAGGGCTATTCTAGGGAATTTTTGGCTTACTTTGCGGCATTTTTACAAGAAACAGCTGACCAAGGGTTGGATGGTATTTTAGATTTTTTAGAGGATGAGAGTCAGGAAGAGTTTACCATGACATGGGATGAAGCGGCTTTTGAGGAGGGCAAGAAAGCTCTCGATGAGACTGACTTTTATCCTTACCCGAGATATTAGAAATGGAGGATGACAGAGATGGAAACATGGCAAGAAGTGACGATTAGAGTAAACCGTGAGGCAGAAGAAGTAGTCTCAAATCTCTTGATTGAGCTAGGGAGTCAAGGGGTCGCTATCGCTGATAGCGCTGATTATGTGGGGCAAGAAGACCGCTATGGCGAGATTTTCCCAGAAGTGGAGCAAAATGATACCGTTGCTATCACAGCTTACTACCCAGACACCCTTGACTTAGCAGAAGTCACTTCTGCACTCAAAGAGCGCTTAGCTGAGCTTGAGGGTATGGGGCTTTTAGCAAGTCCTGCTAAGCTCAGCAGTCAGACCTTAGACGAGGAGGACTGGGCGGAGAATTGGAAGAAATATTATGAGCCGACTCGTATCACACACGACCTGACCATCGTGCCGAGCTGGACAGACTATGAGCCAACTACAGGTGAGAAGGTCATTCGCCTTGACCCTGGTATGGCCTTTGGGACAGGGACGCACCCGACGACAAAGATGAGTCTTTTTGCACTGTCGCAGGTTCTTCGTGGTGGTGAGACGGTGCTGGATGTGGGGACAGGCTCTGGCGTACTCTCTATCGCTAGTTCTCTTCTAGGCGCTAAGGAGATTTACGCCTATGACCTTGATGAAGTTGCTGTGCGTGTTGCGCAAGAAAATATCGACCTCAACAGCAACACAGACAATATCCATGTCTCAGCAAATGACCTTTTAAATGGCATTACACAAGAGGCTGATGTCATTGTTGCTAATATCCTAGCCGATATTTTGGTCAATCTTGTGGAGGACGCTTATCGCTTGGTCAAGGATAAGGGCTATTTGATTATGTCAGGGATTATCGCTGATAAGCTGGACATGGTTGTAGCCGCAACGCAAGAAGCTGGCTTTTTCCTTGAAACCCACCTCATCCAAGGCGAGTGGAATGCGCTTGTCTTTAAGAAGACAGACGACATCTCTGGCGTTATCGGAGGGTAGCATGCAGCAGTATTTTATCAAGCAGAAGCTAGAAAATCCCATCACCATCACAGATAAGGAAACGCTCAAGCACATGTTTGCTGTCATGCGTCTTAGCACAGATGATGAGGTTGTTTTGGTCTTTGAGGATGGTATCAAGCGCTTGGCTAGGGTGATGGATAGCGAGCGACATGAGTTTGAGCTGGTCAAGGACTTGGATGAAAACGCTGAGCTGCCTGTCGAGGTCACTATTGCTATGGGCTTTCCAAAGGGCGATAAGCTGGATTTGGTCGCTCAAAAAGGGACAGAGCTCGGCATGGCAAACCTCTGGGCATATCCAGCAGACTGGTCAGTGGTCAAATGGGACAAGAAAAAACTCACCAAACGTCAAGAGAAGCTTGAGAAAATCGTCCAAGGAGCCGCTGAGCAGAGTAAACGCAACCACCTTCCTAGTGTGCAATTCTTTGCAACTAAGGACAATTTCATGCAAGAATTTGCACAATTTGACCTTATTTTGGTGGCTTATGAGGAGTCTGCAAAGACAGGAGAGCACTCGGTATTTGCGAACGCTCTCCAACAATTAGAAGCAAATAGTAAGGTTCTTTTGATTTTTGGTCCAGAAGGCGGTATTTCTCCTGATGAGATAGAAGCTTATCAAAAAGCAGGTGGTTTGCTGGTTGGCTTAGGACCTCGTATCCTGCGTACGGAAACGGCTCCGCTGTACGCTCTATCTGCTATCAGCTACGCTTTAGAACTCAATCGTTAATGTCTATTTAGCCCTTAAAAAGGGCTTTTTTCTACTATTTGTCAAGCCTTTCAAGGCATTTGATGAATACTATTTTGAGTTCAGTAGTCAAAATAAGGAAATTATTTTATTTTGGACTAAAGTTTAGTGTAAAAAAGTGTATACAAAAGCAACACCTTATGTTGAAATTTTTTGATAAGGTGTTACAATGATAGTGCATAAACAATTTTACTGATTTTGGGTTAAAGTGTAATCATAAAGTTTGTTATGCGTAATGAGGTAATATATTGTCCGAATGAGACGGTGTATGGAGGCAATCGTGTGTGGCTTGGTTGAAGTCGTTTGCGATTGCCTTTTTCGTTTCTCATAAAAGTCTGCGATATGGCAAGGGTTGGTATGACTGGCTGAAGCGATATTGTGAATGCATTTGAACAGAATCTTTCTAGCGTAGGGATTGCCACGCTTGGTAATGTGTTCCTTAGCGATGAAGTTTCCAGATTCATAGTGTCTTAGGTCAATACCGATAAAGGCATTGATTTGATTGGCAGACTGAAAACGGCGAATATTTCCCAGTTCACCAATAATACTTGTTGCAGTAGTCTCAGCGATACCAGGAATAGAAAGCAGAATGTCATATTCAGGTAATGGCTGAGCTAGTTCCACCATTTCGCCTAAGACTGCTTGTCTCTGTTCAGAAAGTCTAAGCAATTCTTTTGCATAGTAACGCACCTCTTCCAGCATTGGAGAGGTTTTCTTAACAGTACAATAAGATTGATTAGCTAGTGCTGTCAGCTTCTCTGCTAAGTAAGCCACACGCTTGTCAGAAATCCGTTTTGAAGTGGACAGACGGATGCTCTTTGAGAGTTCATCCTTGCTTAACTCAAGCACGAAGTCCTTACAAGGAAAAGCTATAACTAAGTTCCAGTATTGTTCCCCAGTTGGTGTTGACAAGATATTTTCCAATTCAGGGAAAGTGACCTGTAAGACCTTGTGCAGGCGGTTTTTAGCTCGAACGATGTCCTCTGTTAAGTTCTGATAGAAACGGCTGAGATCCCGCAAGTTTTGATATACTTCTTCTTGGACATACGTCGGTTTACGATTCAGTACAGACTGAGACTGAGCCAGTTTTTCAGCGTCAATTTGATCTGTTTTTCGCACACGCAAGCTATCCAGTTGCTTCTTGGCTTCTAAGGGATTGAGTCGTGTATAAGCGTAGCTATGTTCATCCAGAAAAGCTTGAAGACGACGAGAATAGACGCCTGTTGCTTCAAAGATGATTTCTGGCTTGTGGACGGTTTTCAAATCACCAAGTAGCCGAGAAAAGCCAATGGCATCATTGGACATGGTGTAGCTATGAACCTTCTCGCCATTGACTAGAATAGCCACTTCTGAACTTGCCTTACTCACATCAATCCCGAAAACTGAACGCATGATATTACCTCTTTGTCTTGAAATTCCTTGTTTTAGTGATGTCATTTTCAATACTTGACGTCTGGCGTCCCACATACTTTGATAACATTCTTCCTAAAACAGGTGTCTTGCCAGTTTTTCTTGCGACGTCTAGCGTCAAAAAGCCCCACGACTTAACAAGACACCTCTACTTTAACATAAAGAAAAAGTAATGAGTGCTCTCTCCCGTCGGAGATTTCTTCACTACTAATCTTAGTATGTTTTTGATGTTATGAAATCCATTACAAGTCAAAAAATTTAAAAAATAACAATTTTTTACTTCGAAAAGGTTTACAAATTACAAAAATGTGGTAAAATAGTATCAAGAAATGCAAACGGTTGCACAACAATAAACTAGACGCAACCCGAAAAGGAGTTCTATTATGAAACAGTTGTTCAAAAATTTGACCAGCTTTGAATTCTGGCAAAAATTTGGTAAAGCCTTAATGGTTGTTATCGCCGTTATGCCAGCGGCTGGTTTGATGGTTAGTATCGGTAATTCACTACCACTTATCAATGCTAACTCACAAATTCTTGCAACAGTTGGTAACATCATTGCCCAAATCGGTTGGGGGATTATCAACAACTTGCACATCTTATTTGCACTAGCTATCGGTGGTAGCTGGGCAAAAGAGCGCTCAGGTGGTGCTTTTGCCGCAGGTATTGCCTTTATCTTGATTAACTTGATTACAGGTCACTTCTACGGTGTTAGCGTTGACCAAATCGCCTCAGGTAAAGGTACTGTCCACAATGTCTTTGGTGGAGCAATGCACATCTCAGACTACTTCATCAACGTGCTTGGTCAACCAGCGCTTAACATGGGTGTCTTTGTTGGTATCATCTCTGGTTTTGTTGGTGCAACAGCCTACAACAAATACTACAACTTCCGTAAACTTCCAGACGCTCTCTCATTCTTCAATGGGAAACGTTTCGTTCCATTCGTTGTTATCCTACGTTCTACAATCGTAGCACTTGTTCTTGCTATCGTTTGGCCACTTATCCAAGCTGGTATCAACGGCTTTGGTATGTGGATTGCAAGCTCACAAGATACAGCACCATTCTTGGCACCATTCCTATATGGTACGCTAGAGCGTTTGCTTCTTCCATTTGGATTGCACCACATGTTGACAATCCCAATGAACTATACGCAGTTGGGTGGTACTTACACCGTCCTAACAGGAGCTGCTAAAGGGACACAAGTGCTCGGTCAAGACCCATTGTGGCTTGCTTGGGTAACTGACCTTATCAACCTTAAAGGTTCAGGAAACACTGCAGCTTACAACGATCTTTTAAATACAGTCACTCCAGCTCGTTTCAAAGTCGGTCAAATGATCGGTGCTTCTGGTATCCTTATGGGGCTTACCCTTGCTATGTACCGCAATGTTGATGACGACAAAAAACGTAAATACAAATCTATGTTCCTCTCTGCTGCGGTAGCAACATTCTTGACAGGGGTAACTGAACCTATCGAGTACATGTTCATGTTTGCAGCACTTCCACTGTATCTTGTTTACGCCGTTGTTCAAGGTTGTGTCTTTGCTATGGCGGATCTCGTTCACTTGCGTGTTCACTCATTTGGTAATATCGAGTTCTTGACTCGTGTGCCAATGGCAATTAAAGCTGGTTTGTTAGGAGATGTGTTGAACTTCATTTGGGTAACAGTCCTCTTTGGTGTTATCATGTACTTCATCTCTAACTTCATGATTAAGAAATTCAACCTTGCAACATCAGGACGTAACGGTAACTACGACGATTCTGATGTTACAACTGACACTGCAACTGCTGGTGTTGACGTTCCTGTCAACTCACAAGTTGTCACTATTATCAACCTTCTTGGTGGTAAAGGAAACATCGCTGACGTTGACGCATGTATGACACGTCTTCGTGTAACGGTTAATGATGTTGAAAAAGTCGGTAGCGAGGACGCATGGAAACGTGCAGGTGCTATGGGACTTATCATTAAAGGTTCAGGTGTCCAAGCGGTTTATGGACCAAAAGCTGACGTTTTGAAATCTGATATCCAAGACCTTCTTGACTCAGGTGTTGATATCCCAACTATTGACCTTGAAAAGGTTGAGGATAAATCTCCTGAAGCTAACCAATTCAAAGGTGTAAAAGATACCGTTGTCTCTGTAGCAGATGGTGAGGTTATCCCTATCACAGCTGTCAAAGACCCAGTCTTCTCACAAAAAATGATGGGTGATGGTTTTGCAGTTGAGCCTGAAAACGGTAATGTCTACGCACCAGTTTCTGGTCTTGTCACTAGCGTCTTTCCAACAAAACATGCTCTTGGCTTACTCACAGACAATGGTCTTGAAGTGCTTGTACACGTTGGTCTTGATACCGTTGCGCTAAATGGTGCGCCATTCTCTGCTAAAGTATCAGACGGACAACGTGTTGAAGCAGGTGACTTGCTCCTTGTAGCTGACCTTGACGCTATCAAAGCAGCAGGACGTGAAACAACAATCATCGTTGCCTTTACAAACACTGCTGAAATTAAGAGCGTGACACTCGATAAAGAAGGTAAACAAGCAGCGAAGACACCAGTCGCAACCGTTGAACTCTAATCATCAAGTGTATAATGAATGTCGAGTCTGGAGCAGTTTGTTCTGGACTCTTCTTTCTATTTTTAAGTGACGATAGACCTCTAATGGTGTAGAATAAAAGGTAAATAAATTAGCGAGGACATGACATGACAAAAGTTCTAACTCTCAATACGCATTCTTGGATGGAAGACAATCCTCTAGATAAACTAGCAAAGCTGACAGACGATATCCTAGCAAATGACTATGACATCATTTGCTTACAAGAAATCAATCAAGAAATGACTAGTCAAGTCGCAACGAAAGTGCCTAACTATCAAGGACTTGATAGCTCACCTGCTATTCATGTGGACAACTACGCTTTACTGCTTGTTTTAGCGCTGTTAGACAAGGGAAAAACCTACTATTGGTCTTGGGCTTATAATCACATCGGCTATGACAAGTACCACGAAGGGGTTGCGATTTTGTCTAAAGAGCCGATTGAAGCTTTTGACATTTTGGTATCGGATGTGGACAAGGAGACGGACTACCATACCCGTAGAGCCTTAGCGGTCAAGACAGAGCTTGACCAAAAGTCTGTTTTAGCTGTCAGTGTTCACCTATCATGGTGGGACAAGGGCTTCCAAGGCGAGTGGGCAAAATTAGAGGACGCTTTACTAGCTAAAGGCTTGCCTCTTATCATCATGGGAGACTTTAACAACCCTTATGGACACGAGGGCTATCAAATGATACTTGATAGTAAGCTTGGTTTGAAAGACAGCCATGCCATAGCCAAAGAAACCTCAGGCGGTCATACTATTGAAGCCAATATCGACGGCTGGGAGGGGAATGAACACGACTTGAAAGTAGATTATATCTTTACCAACTTAGATGTCTCCATCAAAAGCTCGCAAGTCGTCTTTGATGGGGAAAACTCTCCAGTTCTTAGTGACCATTTTGGTGTTAGCGCCAGCTGGTAGAAGGAGCTCAATATGAAATGTTTGACCTTGAATGCTCACTCGTTTAGGGAAAATCTCCCTCTAAAGCGTTTGTTTGACTTAGCAGAGCACATCCTAGAGGTGGACTACGACATCATCTGCCTACAGGAGATTAACCAACGTCTTGAAACGGCTGTTGCTAGTGACTTGGAGAACTTTACAGCGCTGTCAGACTTTCCAAAGGTGCATGAGGACAATTACGCTTTGTACTTGGTCAATTACCTCAAAAAACACGGCAGGACTTACTACTGGTCTTGGGTTTACAATCATATCAGCTATGATGAGTATAATGAAGGGGTCGCCATTTTATCAAAGACACCTTTTGAAGCGCAGGATTTGCTCGTTTCAAACCGAGACGATGAGTACGACTACAACACCAGACGTGTCCTCATTGCTACAACGACCATCGAAAACAAGACCATCACCTTTGTCAATGTTCACTTGTCCCAAGAAGGTACAGGCTTTGAGGAAGAGTGGCACCGCCTAGAAAAAGCCTTAGCTCAAAAACCAAAGCCCTATATTCTTTTAGGAAATTTCAATGCAGCTACGCATAGTGAGGGCTATCAGCTCGTCATCAACAGCCCTCTGCATTTGCAAGACTGCCACGCTATCGCAGCTGACAGTAGAGGAGACTTTACAGTGCTTGAGACACTGAGTGATGGCAATGAGCGTGAGCTTATGATGGATCATGTCTTTGTCAGCCGAGACGTCACGGTCAATACTTCCTACGTATCCTTTGACGGCGGACACTCGCCGATTGTGAGTGACCACTATGGGCTTGCGGTTGATATTAGTTTAGAAGATTAAAAACCAGACCTTGTCTGGTTTTTATGAGTTTATCATGAGAAAAGCGCCAGCGGGGCTGTTTTAATGGGAAAAATATGCTATAATGAAAAGAAATAGAATATTTGGAGTGAACTGTGAAGAAAACTTATCGTGTAAAGAGTGATAAAGATTTTCAGAAGATATTTCACGAAGGCAAGAGTATTGCCAATCGAAAATTTGTCATTTATCATCTAAAGGTAGAGCAGAAGCACTTTCGTGTGGGATTGTCGGTGAGTAAAAAGCTAGGCAATGCGGTTGTACGCAATCGCATTAAGCGCTCTATTCGCCATATTTTGCAGGAGGTGAAGCCGCAGCTTACGACCGATGACTTTGTGGTGATTGCAAGGTCTGGTGTTGAGCAGTTGGATTATCATGGGATGAAGAAAAATCTCCTGCATGTCTTAAAGTTAGCAGCGATTTATCAGGAAGGTAGAGAAGGTGAAAAAAAACGTTAAACTATTAGGATTAGGAAGCTTAGCACTATTAGTGCTTTCTGCTTGTGGACGTGGTGATGTTAGCAGTCACTCAAAAGGAGCTTGGGATCAGATTGTCTACGCTTTTGCTAAGGCAATCGAGTGGTTGTCCTTTGGTGGAAGCGTCGCTATTGGTATTATTTTATTTACCATTATCTTGCGGGCTGCTTTGATGCCGCTCTTTAGCAAGCAAATGAAGTCCAGCCAAAAGATGCAAGAGTTGCAGCCAAAGCTAAGAGAGTTGCAACGTCAGTATTCTGGGCGTGACAGCGAGAGTCGTCTCAAGTTGGCAGAAGCGCAGCAGGCACTTTACAAGGAAAATGGTGTCAGCCTTTACGCTAGCTTTATTCCTTTGCTGATTCAATTGCCGATTTTGTGGGCATTGTACCAAGCGCTGACACGTGTTGCCTTTTTGCGTGAGGGGACTTTTTTGTGGCTTGACCTTGCAAAGCCAGACCCTTACTTTATCCTACCTCTTTTAGCGGCTTTGTTTACATTCTTGTCTACTTGGCTAACCAATAAAGCAGCGCCAGAGAAAAATCCAATGATGAGCGTCATGACCTATGGCTTTCCAATTATGATTTTTATTTTTGGGGTGAACTTTGCCAGCGGTGTGGCTCTCTACTGGACAGTATCCAATGCCTTTCAAGTCTTTCAAATCATGTTGCTCAATAATCCTTTTAAAATTATTGAAGCACGTGAAGCAGCAGCTAGAGAGGAAAAAGAGCGTAAGGCACGTATCCGTCGTGCCCAGAAAAAAGCACATAAAAAGCGGAAATAAGGAGTTATTATGGTAGTATTTACAGGGCGAACGGTAGAGGAGGCTATCTCAAAAGGTCTTGATGAGTTGGGACTGACTCGCCTAAAAGCGCATATCCGTGTGATTTCACGTGAGAAAAAGGGATTTTTAGGTTTTGGAAAAAGACCTGCTCAAGTTGATATCGAAAGTTTAGAGCTTGAAAAAACGGCTAGGACATCTTCAGTGACACGTCACAAAGTGACAAGCATTACAGAGCGTCTAAACCGTGACATGATGCAACAAAATGAGTCTGTGACAATTGTAGGCACCAGTAACGAACCTGCCTCTGCTAAAAGCGAGGTAGCTACTAAGGAAGAGCTGGAACCTAAAGTCAAAGAGGAGGTAACAGCTTCTATACAACCTTTGGAGGAAGAGCCAGCTCCTTCAGCAGGTGATAGTTTTGAGGCTTTTGTAGCGACAGCTTTTGATAATAACAAAGACGAAGCGCAAACTATAGACATTACAGAAGCAGCAACTCAGGTCAAAAACTATGTGGAGCGCATCATCTACGAGATGGACTTGGAAGCCAGCATTGAGACGACAACCAAGCGCCGTCAAATCAACTTGCAGATTGAAACGCCAGAGCCTGGTCGTATCATCGGCTATCACGGCAAGGTTTTAAAGTCGCTTCAGTTGTTAGCGCAGAATTATCTGTATGACCATTATTCAAAGGCTTTTTCGGTGTCGGTCAATGTCCATGATTATGTGGAACATCGTACAGAAACATTGATTGACTTTAGTCAAAAGATTGCCAGTCGTGTGCTAGCCAGTGGTCAAGATTTTAGGATGGATCCGATGAGTAACAGCGAGCGCAAGATTGTCCACAAAGCCATTTCGCATATTGATGGCGTGGATAGCTACTCTGAAGGTAGCGACCCAAATCGCTACGTTGTAGTCACTGTGAAAAACTGGTAAATTCTCAAAGTAAGTTCTAGTTCCCGTCCTTCCAGAAGTTACTCTGAGAAAACTGCATAAAATCAACAGAATTTAGTCTCAGACTAAGTTCTTTTTTGACTAAAAATGCTGATAATAGTGAGTTTTAGGCCTGAAAATATTGAAAAAAGGGTACACTAAAGTTACTGGCTCTGAGACGTCTCAAAGTAAGTTCTAGTCATCTGGAATTTAGGACGGGACAAGTTCCTTTCTATTTTGAAATTATTTTCTGATAAAAACTAGCGATTATTTATCTAATAATCGAGGTGATTGGATGACGTTTTCAGGGTCAATTTTAGAGATACCGAGAAGTGTTGCCACTTCCTCACCGTAGGTAAAGGTAAAGAGTTCATAGGCTGATTTTCCGTTGAAAGAAGCTCGTTTGACGCTGTTGACATGTGAACAAACTAGGTTGATGTCATCCTGTGTCAAGTTATCGAAGCTAGTTCCTTTAGGGAGAATATCTCTGATAAGCGTGTGATTTTTCTCAATTCTCCCCTTCTGGTCAGAACGATTTGGGTCACAGAAGAAGAATTTAGATTCTCCACGAACATCCATTTCGATATCGTCTACTCTAGCGAATTCACCGCCATTATCGGTCAGAATGACAGGGAATAGTTCGCAGAAGTTCCTCTCTTTCTGGTGTAGGTCATTCTTGATAGCGTAGAGATGTTTAGCGACCTCATTAGCTGTTTTATTATCAAGTAATCGAGCGAAGATAAAGTTACAGAAGGAGAGGTTAAAGGTGAGAAGTACCTTTCCGCCGATCCGTCCAGTAACGGTGTCCATTTCCAGCCAATAGCTGATGCCTTTCTCTGTGAGAAAGCGTTGGAAGTCCTCGTAAGACCGTCCTTCTCTAGCAGTTTTAGGAATGGGTTGGAGATTTCTGGTTCTCCGTTTTCTGAATTTCACGACACGGGGGAAATCAATAGGTTTTGTGGACAGATAGCCTTTTTCGAGGTATCGGTAGATAGAAGCTCTGGATGCCGACAGTTCATTGGAGGCGATGATGTGGTTGAGGTGTTGTCCCTTTTGGATGGCAGAAGAGACAATAGCGTCCATTTCATAGAATTCTTCCTTGTTTAGGGCAACACCTGTTCTCGAATCTGAGAGCTTAGCTTCATAATCCAGCTGAGCTCTTTTTGCGTAGTAGAACTGTTTCTGGTATCCACAATTGCTTCTCTTTTTCGGACAGGCATTACAAACGTAAGGAGCCTTTTTGAGTAGAGGGCAGGCCTCACAATTGGATGTCACAGAATTTTCTTTAACCACTCGATTTCTGCGAACTTCTTTTGAGATTGTGGACGGGTCTTTACCTAGCTTAGTAGCGATAGCTGAGAAGGTTTTTAGCTGTTCGATTCCTATTTGAATATCGTTGCGATCAGAGAGAGTTAAGTGTTTGTTTTTCATTGTCAGTTACCAACTTGTCCCATAGTAAGTTCTACCTTATTTTTTGTCTCAGTCTAATTTCCAGTTTTTAAGACAGACTAGAACTTACTTTGAGAATTTTGGCTCAAAAAGCACTTGACAAGTAAACAACAGATGATGTAAAATAATATGGTATGTTTAGTAACTGATCAAATATAGCCGGCTAAACGAATACGAAATCTATGAGGAGGTACTAAAAGTGAAACGTACTTATCAACCAAGTAAGATCCGTCGTCAACGTAAACACGGCTTCCGTCACCGTATGTCAACGAAGAACGGACGTCGTGTGCTTGCAAGCCGTCGTCGTAAAGGACGTAAAGTATTGTCAGCTTAATCAGACGATTTATAAGAGGAAAGCCAACAGGAACTCGAGACTGTTGGCTTTTTTTGCATTCCAAGTGATTATTTATGGAAGCTGTCGGTTTTTTCTTGTATTCTTGGTGTAATCATAGTACAATAATATGAGAAAATGTAGAGGTTTCCCTCTTGTTTTATTAGCGTTAGGAAAGAAAGCCCTTTAGTTTTCTGTTTTTAAAATGTAAGGGCTTAATACAATTTGAGAGAAGGTACAGGATGAATAAGCATCTTCAATTTTTACTAAAAACGCTGTTTTTCTTTGTTATCTTTGTAATGTTACTCTACTTTTTTAGCTACCTTGGTCGTGGTCAGGGAAGTTTTATCTACAATGAATTCTAGGAGTTGTCTATGATACGAGATATGATTGAAACGATTGATGGGTTTGCCCTCAAGCAGCCTGATTTCCCTGTCTATGACATTTTGGGAAAGACTTATAGTTATGCGCAGCTAAAGAGTGATTCTGACAGTTTGGCTTCTTATATCGATAGTCTAGCTTTAGCAGCAAAGTCGCCGATTCTTGTTTTTGGTGGTCAGGAGTATGAGATGCTTGCGACCTTTGTCGGAGCGACAAAGTCTGGTCATGCTTATATTCCCGTTGACCAGCATTCGGCGCTTGACCGTATTGAGGCGATTGTTGCCATTGCACAGCCTAGTCTTGTGATTAGTGTAGGGGACTTTCCGCTAGAGCTGTCAGATGTCGAGGTTATTGATTTAGCGCAATTGCACTCTATCTTTGAGAAGAAGAGCTCTTACAGCTTGACCCACCCTGTCAAGGGAGACGATAATTACTATATCATCTTTACCTCTGGGACGACTGGTCAGCCTAAGGGGGTGCAAATCTCGCATGACAATCTCTTGAGCTTTACCAACTGGATGATTGGTCAGGAGACTTTCTCAGTTCCAGAACGTCCTCAAATGCTAGCGCAGCCGCCTTATTCCTTTGACTTATCTGTCATGTACTGGGCGCCGACGCTTGCCATGGGTGGTACACTCTACGCTCTACCAAAGGAAATCATAGGTGATTTTAAAAAGCTCTTTACAACCATTGCAAGCTTGCCTATCCAAGTCTGGACATCAACACCGTCATTTGCTGATATGGCATTGCTCTCAGATACTTTCTCTGAAGAGCACTTACCAAAACTCACGCACTTTTACTTTGATGGTGAGGAATTGACGGTTAAGACCGCTAAGAAATTGCGTCAGCGTTTCCCACATGCCCGCATTGTTAACGCCTATGGTCCAACAGAAGCGACAGTCGCCTTGTCGGCGGTTGCTATCACAGATGATATGCTAGAGAAGTACAAGCGCCTGCCGATTGGTTATCCAAAGCCAGACTCACCGACCTTTATCGTGGATGACGAGGGTGAAGTCGTCGCAAATGGACAGCAAGGTGAAATTATCGTCACAGGTCCAGCTGTATCAAAGGGCTATCTCAACAATCCCGAAAAGACAGCAGAGGCTTTCTTTACTTTCAAGGGTCAGCCTGCTTACCATACGGGTGACTTGGGGCAAATGACCGACGAGGGGCTTTTGCTTTATGGTGGTCGCAAGGACTTTCAGATTAAGTTTAATGGCTACCGTATCGAGCTAGAAGACGTGGCACAAAACTTGCTCAAATCCCGCTATGTTGAGTCAGCCGTTGCTGTTCCACGCTACAATAAAGACCACAAAGTGCAAAATCTACTGGCTTACATCGTCTTAAAAGCAGGTGTCCGTGAGCAGTTTGAGCGTGACTTGGATGTTACCAAGGCGATAAAAGAAGACCTCAAAGAAATCATGATGGACTACATGATGCCATCCAAATTCCTCTATAAAGACGAGTTGCCGATGACACCAAATGGCAAGATTGACATTAAACGCCTGATAAGTGAGGTCAATCGTTCATGATGCAATTTTGGAATGCTCTTCCTCACATGGAGGTTTATGGTAATCCGCAGTATTTCTTTTATCTTCTACTAGCGGTGTTGCCGATTTTCATAGGACTCTTTTTTAAAAAACGTTTTCCTATCTATGAGGCGCTGTTTAGCCTTTCCTTTATCATCTTGATGCTGACAGGCAAGGGGCAGCTGCAACTAAAATCGTTACTAGCCTATGTCATTTGGGAGACGATTCTGGTCTTTTCTTACAAGGTTTACAGACGTAACCACAATAATAAATGGCTCTTTTACCTGTGGTGCCTCTTGTCTGTCTTGCCTCTTGCTTTTGTCAAGGTGGCGCCGATCATAGCAGCCAATCAGAGCTTGTTTGGTTTCTTGGGGATTTCCTATCTGACTTTCCGTGCGGTGGGGATGATTATCGAGATGCGTGACGGTGTGCTAACCGAGTTTACGCTTTGGCAGTTTTTACGCTTTTTGATGTTTCTGCCGACTTTCTCTAGTGGTCCGATTGATCGCTTTAAGCGTTTCAACGATGATTATGAGAATATCCCAGAGCGTGATGAGTTGCTTGATATGCTGGAGAAGTCTATCTGGTATCTCATGCTAGGCTTTCTCTACAAGTTTATCATTGCTTATTTCTTTGGGCAGGTGCTTTTACCACCGCTCAAAGAGCTTGCTCTAGCGCACGGTGGCATTATCAATCTCCCGACCATAGGTGTCATGTATGCTTTTGGGCTTGACCTCTTTTTTGACTTTGCCGGCTATACCCTTTTTGCGCTAGCCGTGTCCAATCTCATGGGAATCAAGAGCCCGATAAACTTTAACAAACCCTTTATCTCACATGACCTCAAGGAATTTTGGAACCGTTGGCACATGAGTTTGTCTTTTTGGTTCCGTGATTTTGTGTTCATGCGCTTGGTAAAGGTCTTGGTCAAAAATAAAGTCTTTAAAAACCGTAATACCACATCCAGTGTTGCTTACCTGGTCAACATGCTTCTCATGGGCTTTTGGCACGGTGTGACTTGGTATTACATTGCTTACGGGCTGTTTCACGGTATCGGTCTTATTATCAACGATGCTTGGTTACGTAAGAAGAAAAAAATCAATAAAGAACGAAAAGCCGCAGGCAAGCCTAATCTTCCTGAAAATCGCTTCACAAGAGCCTTGAGTATTGTCATCACGTTTAACGTCGTGATGGTGTCCTTCTTACTATTTTCAGGCTTTTTAGACCAACTGTGGTTTCCAAAACATCCACAATAACATAAAGGAGTAGACAAATGGATATTAAATCAGAAGTTATTGACATTATTGACGAGCTTTTCATGGAAGATGTTTCTGACATGATGGATGAGGATTTGTTTGACGCTGGCGTGCTTGATAGCATGGGGACAGTTGAGTTGATTGTTGAGATTGAGAGTCGCTTTGACATCACCGTTCCTGTGTCTGAGTTTGGACGTGACGACTGGAACACAGCCAACAAGATTGTCGCTGGGATAGCGGAGTTGCGCAATGCTTAGGCGTCTTTGGCAGATTTTAGGACCTGTCATTTGCGCTGCCCTTTTGCTTGTAGCGCTACTTGCCATCTATCCTAATAAGCTAAAGCACTCTGCCGAGGAAGAAAAAAATGACGCTGTGGCGCTGACTCACATCAGCTTCAAGAGTCGAGCGAAAAAAATCCGAGCGCTGAGCGATAAAAGCCAGAACTTTGTGCCTTTTTTTGGCTCTAGTGAGTGGAATCGTATGGACAGTTTTCATCCGTCAATGCTGGCAGAAGCCTATAATCGCAGCTACACGCCATATTTGCTAGGGCAAAAAGGTGCGGCGTCTCTGACGCAGTATTTTGGCATGCAGCAGATTACCAGCCAGATGACCAATAAAAAAGCGGTCTACTTTATCTCGCCTCAGTGGTTTGTCAAAAATGGGGCTAATGCGTCCGCTTTTCAGAACTATTTTTCAAGCGACCAGATGATTAGCTTCTTGGAAAATCAAACGGGGACAGTCGACGACCAGTATGCCGCTAAGCGCTTTTTGAAGCTCTATCCAAAGGGAACACTTCACCAGCTGGCTGAAAAGGTAGCAAAGGGTGAGTCTCTGTCGAGCTTTGATGAGGGAATTTTGAGCTTCAAGCGTTTTCTAGCGCTTAAAGAGGACGCTCTCTTTAGCCAGTTGTCGTTTTCAAATTCTTATGAGGACAAGATTGTCAAAAAAGCGAGCAAATTGCCACAGCCTTTCTCTTATCAAATCTTAGGGGAGCTTGCGACTAGTACAGCTAAAAAGGCAACGACCAACAATCCTTTTAACATTGATAATAACTTTTACACGCAGCGTGTGAGTTTTCAGATTAAGCACCTCAAGGGAGCGCAGAAAAAGATTTCTTATCTTAAGTCTCCTGAGTACAACGACTTGCAGTTGGTTTTGAGTCAATTTGCTAAAAGCAAGACACAGGTTATCTTTGTTATTCCACCGGTCAATAGCAAGTGGATTGCCTACACTGGGCTTAGTGAGGACATGTATCAAAAGGCTGTTGCCAAGATTAAGTATCAGTTAGAGAGCCAAGGCTTTACCAATATCGCTGACTTTTCAAAAGACGGTGATAAAGCCTACTTCATGCAAGATACTATTCATATGGGCTGGAACGGTTGGCTCGCTTTTGACAAGGCAGTTGCGCCATTTCTCGAAGAAAAACAAGCCACACCACACTACCACCTAAACAATACCTTTTTATCAAAATCTTGGGCAAACTATACCGGTCAACCACAAGATTTTACAAGTAAATAACTTAAAAACAGAAATCTGAGGATTTCTGTTTTTGCATATCGTCTTATGGTATAATAAAAGAGACAAATCGGAGGATAAACAATGCAGATTTTTGATACGCATACCCACCTCAACGTAGAAAACTTTGAGGGCAAAGAAAAAGAAGAAATAGATCTGGCACGTGAGCTTGGCGTGACCAAGATGAATATCGTGGGCTTTGATAAGCCGACCATTGAGCGTGCCTTGGAGCTGGTAGAGACTTACGACAACCTCTATGCGACCATTGGCTGGCACCCGACTGAGGCTGGTACTTACACAGAAGCAGTCGAGGCTTGGCTGCTTGAAAAGCTCAAACACCCCAAGGTGATTGCGCTTGGTGAAATTGGGCTAGACTATCACTGGATGACAGCACCAAAGGAAGTGCAGGCAGATGTTTTTCGTCGTCAGATGAAGCTGGCGAAAAAACTTGACCTCCCCTTTGTTGTCCACACCAGAGATGCTTTAGAGGACACTTATGACCTCATCAAGGCAGAAGGCGTCGGACCTCGTGGAGGCATTATGCACTCTTACTCAGGCTCTTTGGAAATGGCAGAGCGTTTCGTCAAGCTTGGTATGACCATTTCCTTTTCAGGCGTGGTGACTTTCAAAAAATCCTTGGATGTACAGGAAGCTGCGACTCACCTGCCTTTGGATAAGATATTAGTAGAGACAGACGCACCCTACCTTGCCCCAGTGCCCAAGCGTGGTCGGGAAAATAAACCTGCCTACACCCGCTATGTCGTGGAGAAAATCGCAGAGCTCCGTGGACTTTCTGTCGAAGAGGTCGCCCAAGCAACCTATGACAATGCAGTGAGGGTGTTTGGTCTTGACTAAGAAGAAAATCTACGAAGTCGTGGTCGTTGAGGGCAAGGACGACACGGTCAATCTCAAGCGTTTTTACGACGTAGACACTTACGAGACCAGAGGCTCTGCCATCTCAGAAGAGGATTTGGCAAGGATTGACAGACTAAATGACCTTCGAGGTGTCATCGTCTTTACCGACCCAGACTACAATGGCGAGCGCATTCGTAAGCTCATCATGCAGGCAGTGCCCACCGCAAAGCATGCCTTTCTCAATCGTGGCGAGGCAGTACCCAAGTCCAAGACCAAGGGACGCTCGCTCGGTGTGGAGCACGCTAGCTATGAGGACTTGGAGAAAGCCTTGTCCAGCGTTATGGGCTACTACGATGACGAGGAAACCTTTGACATTACGGCAAGTGACCTCATGCGTCTAGGATTGACCATGGGGATAGACAGCAGACAGCGCCGTGAGTATCTGGGCGAAGAACTTCGCATCGGCTACACCAACGGCAAGCAACTCCTCAAACGCCTACGCCTATTTGGTGTAACCTTAGCGGAGGTAGAGAAGTGTATGACTGGATATAAAGGAAAATAAAATTATGAGAATAGTATATGTGTATTTATTGGATACGATGGCTGATTGGGAGCATGGATATTTACTGCAAGCCTTGAGTTTACAGTCGATGGCTCAAAAGGAAAAACTCATCGTTCAGACCATAGCTAGAGTAAAAGCTCCTATAAAAACTGCTGGAGGAATGACGCTTGTTCCAGACAAGACACTTGCTGAGGTTGATATTCATTCAGCAGCTGCTTTGGTTTTGATAGGTGCTGATACTTGGTTGGAAAAAGAACAAGCAGATATTCTATCATTGGCAGCTCAATTTATAGAAAATGACATTCTTGTAGCAGCAATATGTGGTGCTACCTTAGGGTTAGCTGACAAGGGGCTGCTGGATGATCGTAAGCACACAAGCAATGCAAGTTTCTTTTTAAAAATGAGTGCCAACTACAAGGGAAGTGACTATTACAGAGAAGAACTGGCAGTCTATGATAAAGGTATCATCACAGCTAGTTCGGCAGGTTCATTATTGTGGGCGAAACGGATTATAGAGCAGTTAGATATATATTCTGATAGAACTATTGGTACATGGTTCGACTATTTTTCAACAGGTGAACCCGCTTATTATGGTGAGTTAGTAGCTAGCCTACAAGATGAAGCTAAACAACAAATATAGAAAGAACAACACATGAAAATAGCAGACTACAGCGTGACCCGTGCGATTTTGGAGCGTCATGGCTTCACGTTTAAGAAATCTTTCGGTCAGAATTTCCTGACTGATACCAATATTTTGCAGAAGATTGTAGACACGGCAGAGCTTGACAAAGAGGTCAATGTCATCGAGATTGGACCGGGGATAGGCGCTCTGACGGAGTTTTTAGCAGAAAATGCTGCCGAGGTTATGGCTTTTGAGATTGACGACCGCTTGGTGCCCATCTTAGCCGATACCCTGCGTGACTTTGACAATGTCACCGTGATCAATGAGGATATTTTAAAGGCAGATTTGCAGGCGCATATCCAGAACTTCAAAAATCCAGAGCTGCCGATTAAGGTTGTGGCTAATCTACCTTACTACATTACGACACCCATTCTCATGCACTTGATTGAGAGCAAGATTCCTTTTAGCGAGTTTGTCGTCATGATGCAAAAGGAAGTAGCAGACCGTATCTCCGCTCAGCCAAACACCAAGGCTTATGGCAGTCTATCCATCGCTGTTCAGTACTATATGACAGCCAAGGTTGCCTTTGTCGTGCCTCGTACGGTCTTTGTCCCTGCACCAAATGTGGACTCTGCCATCCTCAAAATGGTGCGTAGAAGCGAGCCGCTAGTGGCTGTCAAGGATGAGGACTTTTTCTTCAAGGTGGCACGCCTTAGCTTTGTGCACCGCAGAAAGACTCTATGGAACAACCTGACAGGCACCTTTGGCAAATCTGAAGAGGTCAAGGAACGACTGACACGAGCTTTAGAGCAGGCTGACATCAAGCCTAGCGTGCGTGGTGAAGCCCTGTCTATTGCTGATTTTGCCAGACTGTCCGATGCCCTACTGGCGCTTGGTTTTGCCTAGGTTAGGATAAGAAAACGTCCTTTTTAGAGGACGTTTTTAACTTTTTATAAAATATCTTTAAGAAGGAGAAACTGGGGACGTTGACTGATAATTTCAAGTGCTTTGTAACCTAGCTTTTGGCGTTTGAAATCATCCTGTAGTAAATCGAGACAGGTTTCAACCAACTGGTCGTAAGGACTAGCAGCAATCCCTTGGACAAAGTGACTATCTATATTGGTTGTTGGGTTGACTTCACTGACGATAGGTATACCGTTATTCATCATATAGGAGCAACGGACAATTTCAAAAAGCTCTGTATCCAATTGATGGAGATTAAGAACTAACTTACTACGTGCAATCAATTGGTCACGTTCTTTGCCGTAAACACCAAAAACAGGCATGACGTTAACACCTTGTGCTTTGAGAGTATCGATTATTTGTTGGCGTCGGTAATTGATAGAGCCGTAAAACAGAACATCGATATCTTGTTGAGCTTGGGCTTGGATACGATGAAGATTTTTTTGGTAACCAAAATCAAAGCGCTTAGCACAAACACCATGTTGTGTTAATAAATCGATATTTTGTTGGTTGTAATCCCAGATGGTAAAGTATTTACCTAAAGTTAAGATGTTATCTGTCCATTGACGGATAGCAGGACGATAGTTCTCTGGATCTAGTTGCTCTAAGTTAAATATAATTGTGTCTTTAGGAAAGACATTGCGACCAGCTTCACCTAAGACAGGAACCCCAAAGATAATATTAGTCATATTATTGTAAATATAATGATGACTGATCTGAGAAGGGAAACCTAACTCTTGCAACGTATAGTGGAGAAGTTCTTGCATCTCATCGAAAACGTCATCATAAAACGAACAGATATTGTACATCGTCACTCCTATAACTTTACTAGTATCTATAATCACTATTTTACGTATTTTAGTTAACTTCGTCAATAATCGTCTATATATAAGTTTTCAAAGCACAAATGACCAAATATCAAGATTTTTTAAAGAAAAAAGGCAAAAAGCCTTGCATTCCCTAGGGAAATTTGGTATTATTTTATGGTGCTGTAAAAATGAACAGCTTTAGCTATGATACAAGAGGTTGCGACACGCTCGGCTGCATTGCCACGCGGCACGTGTTGGTTTTCTTGAGGAGCTAGCCTATTATCGTAAATAGACGAGAGGAGAAAAGATGGCAAACAAAAAAATCCGTATCCGTTTGAAAGCGTACGAACACCGTACACTTGACACAGCGGCAGAAAAAATCGTTGAAACTGCAACACGCACAGGCGCTACAGTTGCTGGACCAGTTCCACTTCCAACTGAACGTAGCCTCTACACAATTATTCGTGCGACTCACAAATACAAATATTCTCGCGAACAATTTGAAATGCGTACACACAAACGTCTTATCGACATCATCAACCCAACTCAAAAAACAGTTGATGCATTGATGAAACTTGATTTGCCAAGTGGTGTCAACGTTGAAATCAAACTTTAATTGATTTCAGAGCACAAAAAACGCTCGTTAAAAACTTTTTAAACAAAAAAATAAAGTAAAGGAATTATTTTCTCATGACAAAAGGAATCTTAGGGAAAAAAGTGGGAATGACTCAAATCTTCACTGAATCTGGTGAATTCATCCCTGTTACTGTCATTGAAGCAACTCCAAACGTTGTTCTTCAAGTGAAAACTGTTGAAACAGACGGTTACGAAGCTGTTCAAGTTGGTTTTGATGACAAACGTGAAGTATTGAGTAACAAACCTGCCAAAGGCCATGTTGCTAAAGCCAACACTGCTCCTAAGCGCTTCATTCGTGAATTCAAAAACATCGAAGGCGTAGAAGTAGGTGGCGAACTTACTGTTGAACAATTTGAAGCTGGAGATGTTGTTGACGTCACAGGAACAACTAAAGGTAAAGGTTTCCAAGGTGTTATCAAACGCCACGGTCAATCACGTGGACCTATGGCTCACGGTTCTCGTTACCACCGTCGTCCAGGTTCTATGGGACCTGTTGCGCCAAACCGTGTGTTTAAAAACAAACACTTGGCAGGACGTATGGGTGGCAACCGTGTGACTATCCAAAATCTTGAAGTCGTACAAGTTGTTCCAGAAAAGAACGTTATCCTTATCAAAGGTAACGTACCAGGTGCTAAGAAATCTCTTATCACCATCAAATCTGCAGTTAAAGCTGCTAAATAAGAAGGAAGGAGAAAATAGTTAAAATGGCAAATGTAAAACTATTTGACCAAACTGGGAAAGAAGTTAGCACAGTTGAACTTAACGACGCTGTCTTCGGTATCGAACCAAACGAATCAGTAGTATTTGATGTCGTTATCAGCCAACGCGCTAGCCTTCGCCAAGGTACTCATGCGGTTAAAAACCGTTCTGCAGTATCAGGTGGTGGTCGTAAACCATGGCGCCAAAAAGGAACTGGACGTGCTCGTCAAGGTTCTATCCGTGCACCTCAATGGCGTGGTGGTGGTGTTGTCTTTGGACCAACTCCACGTTCATATGCTTACAAACTTCCACAAAAAGTGCGTCGCTTAGCATTGAAATCTGTTTACTCAGCAAAAGTTGCTGAAGAAAAATTGGTTGCTGTAGAAGGACTTTTATTTGCAGCACCAAAAACAGCTGAATTTGCTTCTGTTCTTTCAGCATTGAACATTGATTCAAAAGTGCTTGTTATTCTTGAAGAAGGAAACAAATTTGCTGAATTGTCAGCACGTAACCTTCCAAACGTTAAAGTTGCAACTGCAGCAACAGCAAGTGTTCTTGATATCGTAAACGCAGACAAACTTCTTGTAACAAAAGAAGCAATCTCTACAATCGAGGAGGTTCTTGCATAATGAATTTGTACGACGTAATCAAAAAACCTGTTATCACTGAAGATTCAATGGCGAAGCTTGAAGCAGGAAAATACGTATTTGAAGTTGACACTCGTGCACACAAACTTTTGATCAAACAAGCTGTTGAAGCAGCATTTGAAGGTGTCAAAGTTGCTAATGTCAACACAATCACAGTGAAACCTAAACAAAAACGTGTTGGACGTTACGTAGGTTACACAAGTAAAGTGAAAAAAGCTATCATCACATTGACAGCTGATTCACCAGCAATCGAAATCTTTGCTGCTGAAGCTGAATAATCAAAGGAGGAAATCACGTGGGTATTAAAGTTTATAAACCAACGACAAATGGCCGTCGTAATATGACTTCTTTGGACTTTGCTGAAATCACAACATCTACTCCTGAGAAATCATTGCTTGTTTCATTAAAGAAAACAGCAGGACGTAACAACAACGGTCGTATCACTGTTCGCCACCATGGTGGTGGACACAAACGCCACTACCGTTTGATTGACTTCAAACGTAACAAAGACGGCGTGGAAGCAGTTGTTAAAACAATCGAGTACGATCCAAACCGTACAGCTAACATCGCTCTTGTACACTACACTGACGGTGTGAAAGCTTACATCATCGCACCTAAAGGTCTTGAAGTTGGTCAACGTATCGTTTCAGGTCCAGATGCCGACATCAAAGTTGGTAACGCACTTCCACTTGCAAACATTCCAGTCGGTACTGTTATCCACAATATCGAATTGCAACCTGGTAAAGGTGCTGAGCTTATCCGTGCGGCTGGTGCTTCTGCACAAGTACTTGGTCAAGAAGGTAAATACGTTCTTGTTCGTCTTCAATCAGGTGAAGTTCGTATGATTCTTGGAACTTGCCGTGCTACTATCGGTACAGTTGGTAACGAACAACAATCACTTGTTAACATTGGTAAAGCAGGACGTAGCCGTTGGAAGGGTATCCGCCCAACAGTTCGTGGTTCTGTAATGAACCCTAACGATCACCCACACGGTGGTGGTGAAGGTAAAGCGCCAGTTGGTCGTAAAGCACCTTCTACACCATGGGGCAAACCAGCACTTGGTCTTAAAACACGTAACAAGAAAGCGAAATCAGACAAACTTATCGTTCGTCGTCGTAACGAAAAATAAGTTAAAAGTCGCTTAAGATAACATTTCATTCCGCCAGCTCGGTAGCGCCCTATGGGCGCAAGCCGTTGTGGTAACAATTTTAAAGGAGAACACACTAAAATGGGACGCAGTCTTAAAAAAGGACCTTTCGTCGATGAGCATTTGATGAAAAAAGTTGAAGCTCAAGCTAATGACGAAAAGAAAAAAGTCATCAAAACTTGGTCACGTCGTTCTACGATTTTCCCAAGTTTCATCGGATATACAATCGCAGTTTATGATGGACGTAAACACGTTCCTGTTTACATCCAAGAAGACATGGTAGGTCACAAACTTGGTGAATTTGCACCAACACGTACTTACAAAGGTCACGCTGCAGACGATAAGAAAACACGTCGTTAATAGGAGGAGGACACAATGGCAGAAATTACTTCAGCTAAAGCAATGGCTCGTACAGTCCGTGTTTCACCTCGTAAAACACGTCTTGTACTTGATCTTATCCGTGGTAAAAACGTTGCGGATGCAATCGCAATCTTGAAATTCACTCCAAACAAAGCTGCACGCGTTGTTGAGCAAACTCTTAACTCTGCTATCGCTAACGCAGAAAACAACTTTGGTTTGGAAAAAGCTAATTTGGTAGTATCTGAAACATTTGCAAACGAAGGACCAACAATGAAACGTTTCCGTCCACGTGCGAAAGGTTCAGCTTCACCAATTAACAAACGCACAACTCACGTGACAGTAGTTGTCGCAGAAAAATAAGGAGGTAAAATCGTGGGTCAAAAAGTACATCCAATTGGAATGCGTGTCGGCATCATCCGTGATTGGGATGCAAAATGGTATGCTGAAAAAGAATACGCGGATTACCTTCATGAAGATTTAGCAATCCGCAACTTCATCAATAAAGAATTGGCAGACGCTTCTGTTTCTACTATCGAAATCGAACGTGCTGTTAACAAAGTTATCGTTTCTCTCCACACTGCTAAACCAGGTATGGTTATCGGTAAAGGTGGAAGTAACGTTGATGCACTTCGTGCAAAACTTAACAAATTGACTGGTAAACAAGTTCACATCAACATCATCGAAATCAAACAACCTGATCTTGATGCTCACCTTGTTGGTGAAAACATTGCTCGTCAATTGGAACAACGTGTTGCTTTCCGTCGTGCACAAAAACAAGCTATTCAACGTACAATGCGTGCTGGAGCAAAAGGAATCAAAACTCAAGTTTCTGGTCGTTTGAACGGTGCTGATATTGCCCGTAGCGAAGGTTACTCAGAAGGAACTGTTCCGCTTCACACACTTCGTGCAGATATTGATTACGCTTGGGAAGAAGCTGACACAACTTACGGTAAACTTGGTGTTAAAGTTTGGATCTACCGTGGAGAAGTGCTTCCAGCTCGTAAAAACACTAAAGGAGGCAAATAACAGATGTTAGTACCTAAACGTGTTAAACACCGTCGCGAATTCCGCGGAAAAATGCGCGGTGAAGCTAAAGGTGGTAAAGAAGTAACATTTGGAGAATACGGTCTTCAAGCAACAACTAGCCACTGGATTACAAACCGCCAAATCGAAGCTGCCCGTATCGCTATGACGCGTTACATGAAACGTGGTGGTAAAGTTTGGATTAAAATCTTCCCACACAAATCATACACTGCTAAAGCTATCGGTGTACGTATGGGTTCTGGTAAAGGGGCACCTGAAGGTTGGGTAGCACCAGTTAAACGTGGTAAAGTGATGTTTGAAATCGCTGGTGTATCAGAAGAAGTTGCTCGTGAAGCGCTTCGTCTTGCAAGCCACAAATTGCCAGTTAAGACTAAATTCGTAAAACGTGAAGCAGAATAAGGAGAAGACATGAAACTTCAAGAAATTAAAGATTTTGTTAAAGAGCTTCGTGGCTTGTCTCAAGAAGAGCTTGCTCAAAAAGAAAACGAACTCAAAAAAGAATTGTTTGAACTTCGTTTCCAAGCTGCAGCAGGACAATTAGAACAAACTGCTCGCCTTGACGAAGTGAAAAAACAAATTGCTCGTGTTAAAACCGTGCAATCTGAAACTAAATAATAGATTGGGAAAGGAGAATTCTAATAATGGAACGTAATCAACGTAAAACCCTTGTTGGACGTGTTGTGTCTGATAAAATGGACAAAACTATCACAGTTATAGTTGAAACAAAACGTAACCACCCAGTCTATGGTAAACGTATCAACTATTCTAAAAAATACAAAGCACATGATGAAAACAACATCGCTAAAGAAGGCGATATCGTTCGTATCATGGAAACTCGTCCACTTTCAGCTACAAAACGTTTCCGTCTTGTAGAAGTTGTCGAAGAAGCTGTTATTATCTAATAAACTAAAAGGAGAAAATTCTAATGATTCAACAAGAAACTCGCTTAAAAGTTGCTGATAATAGCGGTGCTCGCGAAATCTTGACTATCAAAGTTCTTGGTGGTTCAGGACGTAAATTCGCTAACATCGGTGACGTTATCGTTGCTTCTGTTAAGCAAGCTATCCCTGGTGGAGCTGTTAAAAAAGGTGATGTTGTCAAAGCCGTTGTTGTTCGTACAAAATCAGGTGCACGCCGCCCAGACGGTTCATACATCAAATTTGACGACAACGCTGCTGTTATCATCCGTGATGACAAAACACCTCGTGGAACACGTATCTTTGGCCCTGTAGCACGTGAATTGCGTGAAGGTGGCTACATGCGTATCGTTTCATTGGCACCAGAAGTACTTTAATCAAAAACAAACGTAGTCCCCTAGGTTTTCCTAGGGTGCCCATTAGGGCGTAAGAAATATAGAGGAGAAATACCAATGTTTGTAAAAAAAGGCGACAAGGTTCGCGTAATTGCTGGTAAGGACAAAGGTAAAGAAGCCGTTGTCGTAACAGCTCTTCCAAAAGTAAATAAAGTTGTTGTTGAAGGCGTAGCTATCGTCAAAAAACACCAAAAACCAAATAGCGAAAACCCTCAAGGTGCTATCGTGGAAAAAGAAGCACCAATCCATGTGTCAAACGTACAAGTGCTTGACAAAAATGGTGTAGCAGGTCGTGTTGGTTACAAAGTTGTTGACGGCAAAAAAGTTCGTTACAACAAAAAATCAGGCGAAGTGCTTGATTAATCACGAAGGAAAGGAGAAGCATAATGGCAAATCGCTTAAAAGAAAAATACACTAATGAAGTTGTTCCTGTATTGACAGAAAAATTCAACTACTCATCTGTAATGGCTGTGCCAAAAGTTGAGAAAATCGTTCTTAACATGGGTGTTGGTGACGCTGTAAACAATGCTAAAAACCTTGAAAAAGCTGCTGCTGAATTGGCACTTATTTCAGGTCAAAAACCACTTATCACTAAAGCTAAGAAATCAATCGCTGGCTTCCGTCTTCGTGAAGGTGTTGCGATCGGTGCAAAAGTCACTCTTCGTGGTGAACGTATGTACGAATTCTTGGATAAATTAGTGACTGTTTCACTTCCACGTGTTCGTGACTTCCACGGTGTTCCAACAAAATCATTTGATGGACGTGGTAACTACACACTTGGTGTGAAAGAGCAATTGATTTTCCCAGAAATCAACTTTGATGATGTTGACAAAGTACGCGGTCTTGACATCGTTATCGTAACAACAGCAAATACTGACGAAGAATCACGTGAATTGCTTAAAGGTCTTGGAATGCCTTTTGCAAAATAATCTAGGAGGTAAATAGATTGGCTAAAAAATCAATGATTGCTAAGAACAAACGCCCTGCGAAGTTCTCTACGCAAGCTTATACTCGTTGCGAACGTTGTGGTCGTCCACACTCAGTTTACCGCAAGTTTAAACTTTGCCGTGTTTGCTTCCGTGAATTAGCTTACAAAGGTCAAATTCCAGGCGTTACCAAAGCTTCTTGGTAAAATAAGCTGTGAGGACGAGGCAGATAGAGAAAATGATTTATCTTTTTGTCTGTACTCAAACTCAATTTGAACAAATGATACTTCGTTAGAGATATCTGATGGAGCATCGATACATTAACTAGCAAGTGAGTTATCAAACTACTAGTAAGAGGAGAAAATAAAAAATGGTTATGACTGACCCAATTGCAGACTTTTTAACACGTATTCGTAATGCTAACCAAGCAAAACACGAAGTGCTTGAAGTGCCTGCATCAAACATCAAAAAAGGAATTGCAGAAATCCTTAAACGTGAAGGTTTTGTAAAAAACGTTGAAGTAATTGAAGATAACAAACAAGGTATCATCCGTGTCTTCCTTAAATACGGACAAAACGGTGAACGTGTTATCACAAACCTTAAACGTGTTTCAAAACCAGGTCTTCGTGTTTACACAAAACGTGAAGACATGCCAAAAGTTCTTAACGGACTTGGTATTGCGATCGTATCTACTTCAGAAGGTCTTTTGACAGATAAAGAAGCTCGTCAAAAGAACGTTGGTGGAGAAGTTATCGCTTACGTTTGGTAAAATCATAAAACGGGTAAAGCAAGTCGAAAATTCTTTTTCGACACTGTTTAGCCCATCTACCGACTGGTAGAAATGATTTGAACAACCCCGTGAAAACTCGTCGCACAAGCGGCTTGATAATCTAACAGGAGAAAATAAAACTATGTCACGTATTGGTAATAAAGTAATCACATTGCCTGCTGGTGTTGAAATCACTAACAATGACAATGTTGTTACTGTAAAAGGTCCTAAAGGTGAACTTACTCGTGAGTTCAACAAAAACATTGAAATTAAAGTTGAAGGTAATGAAGTTTCTCTTCACCGTCCAAACGACTCTAAAGAAATGAAAACAATCCATGGTACAACTCGTGCAAACTTGAACAACATGGTTGTTGGTGTTTCTGAAGGGTTCAAAAAAGAACTTGAAATGCGCGGTGTCGGATATCGTGCTCAACTTCAAGGTAGCAAATTGGTTCTTTCAGTTGGTAAATCTCACCAAGACGAAGTTGTTGCTCCAGAAGGCATCACTTTTGAAGTTCCAACACCTACAACAATCAATGTATTAGGTATCAACAAAGAAGTTGTTGGACAAACAGCAGCTTACATCCGTAGCCTTCGTGCTCCAGAACCTTACAAAGGTAAAGGTATCCGCTACGTTGGTGAATACGTACGCCGCAAAGAAGGTAAAACTGGTAAATAATCTTGTTGATTGGCTAGTTTTTCTAGCCAATGGCAGGTTTACTTATAAGCTGTCCTTGTGATAGTATCAATAAATTAAGAGGTGAAAATTGTGATTTCGAAACCAGATAAAAATAAAATCCGCCAAAAACGCCACAAACGCGTTCGCGGTAAACTCTCTGGAACTGCTGATCGCCCACGTTTGAACGTATTCCGTTCTAATACAGGCATCTACGCTCAAGTAATTGATGACGTAGCGGGTGTAACGCTCGCAAGTGCATCAACTCTTGACAAGGAAGTTTCAAAAGGAACTAAAACAGAACAAGCCGTTGTAGTCGGTAAACTTGTTGCTGAACGTGCAGTAGCTAAAGGTATTTCTGAAGTGGTGTTTGACCGCGGTGGATATCTCTATCACGGACGTGTAAAAGCTTTGGCTGACTCAGCTCGTGAAAACGGATTGAAATTCTAATAGGGAGGACACTAGATAATGGCATTTAAAGACAATGCAGTAGAAATTGAAGAACGCGTTGTTGCGATTAACCGTGTTACAAAAGTTGTTAAAGGTGGACGTCGTCTTCGTTTTGCAGCTCTTGTAGTTGTTGGTGATCGTAATGGTCGTGTTGGTTTCGGTACCGGTAAAGCTCAAGAAGTACCTGAAGCTATTCGTAAAGCAGTTGACGCTGCTAAGAAAAATATGATTGAAGTGCCAATGGTTGGGACAACAATTCCTCACGAAGTACGCTCTGAATTTGGTGGTGCTCGTGTATTGTTGAAACCAGCCGCTGAAGGTTCTGGGGTAGCTGCTGGTGGTGCGGTTCGTGCCGTCATCGAATTGGCAGGTGTTGCAGACATTACTTCAAAATCATTAGGTTCAAACACTCCAATCAACATTGTTCGTGCAACTGTTGAAGGATTGAAACAATTGAAACGTGCTGAAGAAGTTGCTGCTCTTCGTGGCATCTCAGTTTCTGACTTGGCTTAAGAAAGGAGATTATCATGGCTCAAATTAAAATTACTTTGACTAAGTCTCCAATCGGACGCAAACCAGAACAACGTAAAACAGTTGTTGCCCTTGGACTTGGTAAATTGAACTCTTCAGTTGTTAAAGAAGATACTCCAGCTATCCGTGGTATGGTTAATGCAGTATCACACTTGGTAACTGTTGAAGAAGCATAATTAAAGATGTCTAATCGCACTAATGAAGTTGGTGCGATTTAAGACAATATAAAAAGCGAGTCGTATGGATGGCTTAATCCTTTAACCATCCATAAGGCGTTAGCATGTATAATAAGGAGAAAAATAATGAAACTTCATGAATTGAAACCTGCTCAAGGTTCACGTAAAGTTCGTAATCGTGTTGGTCGCGGAACATCATCAGGTAACGGTAAAACATCTGGTCGCGGTCAAAAAGGTCAAAAAGCACGTAGCGGTGGTGGCGTACGCCCAGGATTTGAAGGTGGACAAACTCCTCTTTTCCGTCGTTTGCCAAAACGTGGATTTACTAACGTAAACGCTAAAGAATACGCACTTGTAAATCTTGATCAGCTTAACGTCTTTGAAGATGGTACTGAAGTAACACCAGCTCTTCTTAAAGAAGCAGGTATCGTTCGTAACTTCAAATCAGGTGTTAAAGTTCTTGGGAATGGTGAATTAACTAAAAAACTAACAGTTAAAGCAGCTAAATTCTCAAAATCTGCGGAAGCAGCGATTACTGCTAAGGGTGGTTCAATCGAAGTCATTTAATGAGAGGTAACTCATTATGTTCTTTAAACTGCTTAAAGATGCATTTAAGGTTAAAAATGTTCGCAAGAAGATTTTGTTTACAATCTTTATCATCTTTGTTTTTAGACTTGGAACGACAATCACGGTTCCTAGTATCAATGCTAGAAACTTAGACCAACTGCGAGATTTACCATTTCTAAATATGCTTAATCTGGTCAGTGGTAATGCTTTGAAAAACTTCTCAGTTTTCTCAATGGGGGTCAGCCCTTACATTACCGCATCCATTATCGTTCAACTCTTGCAAATGGATATCTATCCTAAATTTGTCGAATGGGGCAAGCAAGGTGAAGTTGGTCGAAGAAAGCTAAACCAAGCGACACGCTATATTTCGGTAGTATTTGCATTTATCCAATCTATTGGAATTACTTATAGTTTTGACCGCTTGTCCTCAGTTGGGATTGTCAAATCACCAAGTCCAAGCACTTTTCTTTTGATTGGTGCGATAATGACAGCAGGTAGTGTCATTGTGACATGGCTGGGAGATCAAATTACTGATAAAGGTTTTGGGAATGGTGTTTCCATGATCATCTTTGCAGGGATCATCTCATCAATACCTGATTCACTCACATCTATCTACGAAGACTTCTTTGTCAATGTACGAAGTAGTCAGTTGACACAGTCTTACATCATCGTAGGTTTATTGGTTCTTGCAGTGTTGGGAATTATCTTCTTTACGACATTTGTCCAACAGGCAGAATACAAAATTCCAATCCAATATACCAAATTGGCACAAGGTGCTCCGACAAGTTCTTATCTTCCACTAAAAGTTAATCCAGCCGGCGTTATTCCCGTTATCTTTGCTAGCTCGATTACAACAATTCCAAGTACCATTATTCCATTCTTTGAAAATGGTCGTGATATTCCTTGGTTGGTAAAACTTCAAGAAATCCTTAATTTCCAATCACCAACAGGTATGCTTATCTATGCCGTGTTGATTGTTCTGTTCTCATTCTTCTACACGTTTGTCCAAGTCAATCCTGAAAAGACAGCGGAAAACTTACAGAAAAATGGTTCCTATATTCCAAGTGTTCGTCCGGGACGTGAAACAGAGCAGTATATGTCATCACTTTTGAAGAAGTTAGCAACGGTTGGGTCAGTCTTTCTCGCTTTCATTTCTTTGACCCCAATTGCAGCACAGCAAATCTTTGAGCTATCATCTGGTATCGCTCTTGGAGGAACAAGTCTTCTTATCTTGATTTCTACTGGTATTGAAAGTATGAAACAATTGGAAGGTTACCTTCTTAAGAGAAAGTATGTTGGCTTTATGAATACTGATGTTAACTAGTATTTCGCAAAGGATGTTAGCAAAATGAAATAGAGAGGTTAGGCAACTAACCCTTTCTATTTTGTTTTTAAATAAATTTAGCACTGCCTTAGAGTGTTGGATTTATTTAAAAACAAAATAAGGAGAAGGTCATGAATCTTTTAATCATGGGGCTACCAGGTGCTGGTAAAGGGACTCAGGCAGCAAAAATTGTTGAGGAATTTGGTGTGGCGCATATTTCGACAGGGGATATGTTCCGTGCAGCAATGGCAAACAAGACTGAAATGGGTGTGCTTGCAAAAAGCTATATCGACAAGGGTGAGCTTGTTCCAGATGAAGTGACAAATGGTATTGTCAAAGAGCGTCTTGCTGAGTCTGATATTGCTGAAAAGGGCTTCTTGCTGGATGGTTACCCACGTACTATTGAGCAAGCTTATGCGCTTGATGAAACACTTAAAGCACTAGGTCTTAAATTGGATGGTGTTATCAATATCGAAGTTAATCCAGACAGCTTGGTTGAGCGTTTGAGTGGACGTATTATTCACAAGGAAACAGGTGAAACTTTCCACAAAGTCTTTAATCCACCAGTAGGGGACTACAATGAAGACGATTATTACCAACGTGAAGATGATAAACCTGAGACTGTAAAACGTCGCTTGGATGTCAATATTGCTCAAGGAGCACCAATTATTGAACACTATCGCAAAGCTGGTATCGTCTCAGATATTCAAGGTAATCAAGAAATCGATGCTGTTTTTGCAGATATTGAAAAAGCTATCGCAGCGATGAAATAATTTTATCTATAATACTTGATAAGTTAGGCAAGTCGTGATATACTAGACTAGTCTGACTTATAATTGTTACCTCTGTTTTCAGAGGCTATCTAATCGAAATTTTAGGGGGTACTTTTGCGTGGCAAAAGAAGATGTGATTGAAATTGAAGGCAAAGTCGTTGAAACGATGCCTAATGCTATGTTTACTGTCGAGTTGGAAAATGGACATCAGATTTTAGCAACCGTATCAGGAAAAATCCGTAAAAACTATATTCGTATTTTAGTAGGTGACCGAGTTACAGTTGAGATGAGTCCTTATGATCTTACTCGTGGTCGTATCACATACCGCTTTAAATAATCGAAATACTTGGAGGGATTAAAAAATGAAGGTAAGACCATCGGTTAAACCAATTTGCGAATACTGCAAAGTTATTCGTCGTAACGGTCGTGTTATGGTAATTTGTCCATCAAATCCAAAACACAAACAACGTCAAGGATAAAATAGAAAGGAGAAAAAATGGCTCGTATTGCTGGAGTTGATATTCCAAATGACAAACGTGTAGTAATTTCATTAACTTATGTTTATGGTATCGGACTTGCAACATCTAAAAAAATCTTGGCAGCAGCTGGTGTATCTGAAGACATCCGTGTGAAAGATTTGACATCTGATCAAGAAGACGCAATCCGTCGTGAAGTGGATGCCATCAAAGTTGAAGGTGACCTTCG
>NZ_UHFN01000006.1 GCF_900459405.1 Streptococcus hyointestinalis | reverse complement strand
TACTTCTGTTGTTGATTTGTCTTTACTTGAAATAGGTGTTCCAGTGAAACCAATATAGGTCGCATTGGGGAGATTATCACGGATGATGCGCGCTGTCCCGATTTTAAACTTACCAGTTGCGGGATCAATCTTTTCTTCTAAACCATACTGACCACGATGTGCCTCGTCAGCCATAACGACGATATTATGTCGTTCGGACAAAGGCTTCCGATGATTCTTCAAACTTCTGCATGGTTGTGAAAATAATCCCGTTCGCTTGCCTACCAGATAATAGTTCTTTAAGATGTTTTACGACTTGTCGCTTGTACTGGTGTTTGGCGTAAAAATTGAGAACAGCGGTCAAATTGCTTAAACAACTGATTATCTAAATCATTTCTATCCGTCAGGACAACGATTGTTGGCGACCGTAATATCTTATCTAACAAATGAGCATAGAAAACCATCGAAAGGGACTTGCCGCTGCCTTGCGTATGCCAGAAGACACCACCACGCCCGTCAGTCTGCGTAGCTTTTAAGGTAGAACGAACTGCTTTTTTCACGGCAAAATACTGATGATAAGCTGCTAAAATTTTGGCATCACCTGAAAAACAGATAAAGTTTTTAAGGATATCCAACAAACGTTCTTTGGCAAACATGCCTTCAATCAAGGTTGTAAAGTTTGCTAACTGTGTATCCTCATAATTGCCATCAGTCGTCTTCCACTCCATGAAACGATCTTCACCAGCTGTGATAGTCCCTGCCTTTGATGTTGCCATGTCACTCATGACCAAAAAGGCATTGTAATAAAATAAAGATGGAATTTCCTTCATGTAGTTGCGGAGCTGACTGTAAGCTTCTGAAACTTCCGTTTCCTCACGTGACGGGCTTTTCAACTCAAAGACCACAATAGGTAGACCATTGAGAAAAACAATAATGTCTGGTCGTTTCTCACTATGTTCCTCGATTGTCCATTGATTAGCGACAATAAAGCTATTAGCGTCAGTATTATCATAGTCAACGAGGTAAGCAATGTCCGAAACCTCTTCGCCATTTTTAACATAAGTGACAGGCACCCCATTTTGGAGATAATCCATGAAAGTTTTATTTTTCTGCAACAGTGTGCCGCTCTCAAAATCACGCAACTTATTGATAGCAAAATCAATAGCAGAGCTTGGTAAGTTGGGATTTAGTTTTCCAAGGCTACATCAAGCACATCACGAAAAAGGCTATCGCGGTAGTCCCTCTCGACATCAGGACCATAAAAAGATGAATACCCTAAACTATCACGAAAAAGCTCCATAACCGCATTTTCGTAGTTGTTTTCAGTGAATCCCATAAGATCTGTCTCCTAGATAAATTCTAAATTTAAATGCCTAATCGTTGGTAAACTATATCTTTATAAGAATAAGCTCTGTTTTGCCTTCCTTTTCGATATTGCTCATGTGAACTCGGCCAGTTTTCAAGAGCATACTGCATAATTTTATTTCCAAAAGGGGATAAATATAGGCCAGTTGACCATCTAAACTTGATGGACAATAGTTATCCCTTTGTTTGCTTTTATTTAGATTAACACAGATAATTGGTAAGCCTTTTTTAATAGCAAGTTCTATTTCCCATTTTACAAATTTCTTAAATATTTGGTATGTTCACCAATCAATAGGACAAAAACCTTACTATTAGCCATTCTTCACGAAGTTGCCGTTTAATGGATTCTTCCTGGCTAGAATCTCTAGCACTATTAATGTCATGAGCATCATAGAAATTAAAACGCTGTGTTATCACTTTGTTTCCAAGCTTTCATTAGTTGATAGTAACGCATATCATTATCACCATCAAAAGCAACATAAGTTTTATTCCGATAAGCCATTATTCATTCTCCTTTAATTTATATAGATTTACCTGATTGAGTAAATCATTATGCACAATAATAGTTAATTTGCAGGGTACGCAAACTTTATTTTGCTGACTTTGAAAGTCCAAATCATGATACGCAGTAGCTCATTAATATCAATATCTTCAAAACCATTTTTAAATCTCGTTATTCCCGAGCCAAATACTGGAACTGTAACTGACCTTTGAGCATACAATCTATTAATCTCATTCCAAAACGTTAATAGAAAATTGACATATTCCTGAATTGTCAGTTCTGCTTGATTATTTTTATTAAATCGGCTAAAAGCAGTTAAAATATATTCATCATTTATCAAAATGGAACTTCCTAATTTATATTTAGTCGTTTTTCCTTGCTTTCGTTTTACTCCCTTCCCTATAATACTATTTTTTAAATCATCATCACTTTCAATGTCGGAATTTAATTTATCAACATCATCAATATGATTTAAAATAAACTGTCCGTTCAAAGATTTCTTAGCAATTATTTTATCATCAACTCTCGTATCAAAATATTCATTAAAAGCGATTGCTTTTAGCCCATCTTCTTTAAAAATATCGCCTGATTTTATAACAACGGTTGTAATACCTATTTTAATATCAATTTGTCTCAATCTATTTGCCCTTATCCATAAAAAGATATAGATAACACTGAGAAATACAACGTATACAACGCCAGAAGTAATCCTCCATTGATTAGGAATATCAAGAAAAATCAATACGGCCGATAAAATCGCAGTAATCGTAGCACATATATTAGAAAACTGCTTTAAAATATCCTTATCAAAAATACTTACTTTCATTTTTCAATATCCTTTAAAATATAGTTAAGATGACAGATAAATCATCATTTAGTGGCTTGAGTAACAGAAATTTCACCTGATAGAAGTTTGGGTAGGAGGGTATCACGGAAACTGATTAACTTTTGTATTTCCGAAGAATTTCTTTCAATACTTTGCAATATTGGTGCCACAGTTGCTTGAAAGTTGTTAAGGCTGTCTTTTTTAGGAATCGCAATATTGAATTTCTCAATAGCCGAAATTGTCAAAGCAGATTGGGTACTTCCTATTGTAGATTTTAGTATTTCTTGTTGCCCATATTCAGACTTTAACCACAAATAGATATATTCTGAACAAATGATTTCATTCCTAATTGAATGAATCCAAGTGACATTGCCATCTTTAAAATAAAAGGGAAGATGCGACTTATTAACAAGTAAAACATTACCAATAGTCCCAACAGAAGTAATCAATATATCAGAGTTTTTTGGAACTGGATTGTGCTCTCTCAATTCATTGTATCTAGTATTTGATATATACAATTCCGGATTGAAGTTTTCATTATTTGATAACAAACTTATCTCTTTACCACGATAGAAAGGAATACCTTCTGATTGATACTCTTTAGCAAAGATTCTTTTAGAAGATTGAATTTTTCCTAAACTACCGAGCTTTTTTACAATGTTATCTTCACACAGGTAGTAGTTGTCGAATATTGTTTGAGCTATCTCTTCTAAATGATGATTTATCTTTTTATTATTTTCAATTTTATCATCTAACGGAATAAGAATTGAGGCTATCTCTTTTTGAATTGATAAAGGTGGAAGTGAAATTTCAAAATCTTTTATTATTCCAGCATTTAAATTTTGTTGTGCTCCACCATTTGCTAAAGAGGAGAGTTTTTTATAGTTGTGAGCTATAGAATAATAAACAAAATTATAGTCGGCTTTTGTCTCATCAATAATTAAATTACAACATGCTTGATTAGTTGTCATTTCATTCTTTGCTATCGCAACTTTTCCAGCAGTGGTTCCATACATTGCCACAACAACCGTATTTTCTGGGATATATTTCGCTGAAGAATTTGCTAAGCCTTTTTCTGAAATTGTTTTCTCTGTTTCATATATCCTATTGAAATTAATTTCCTTAGTATTTAGCCAGAAAATACTTCCATCATAATATTCAGTAATTGATTTTTTGGGGGTACCCCCACTATAAACATTTTTACAAAGATCACCAAGTCTTACTTTCTTCCACTCTGTCATTTCTTCCTCCTTATCCTATATATTTTCGATGCGAATTTTTGACATTCGCTTGGTTGACCATGGCATAGTGCATAGTCGTGTCTATCTTGACATGACCTAGTAGGTGCTGAACTTGCTCGATGGGCATGCCTTTATCTATTGCTCTTGTTGCTAGTGTTCGTCTGAATTTATGTGGGTGAACTTTTTGAAGGTTAGCCCGTTTTCCAATCTCTCTCAATCTCGTCTCAACACCACCTATCATCAATCGGTCGTAGGGATAAGCTAATGACACAAAGAGTGCAGAGCTGTCATCTTTCCGACTATCGAGATAATTGATTAAGTGTATCTTTGTTCTTGCATCAAAATAAACAATCCGCTCGCTATTTCCTTTACCAAACACCAAACACTCACGCTCATGAAAGTTGATGTCCTCACGATTAAGTCGAACCAGCTCTCCAACACGCATGCCAGTTGAAGCAAGCAAATCAATCATGGCTAAGTCACGAATATTGTCACAAGTATCTCTAAGCAGCTCTAGACTTTCATCCGATAGCGTTTCCTTGATAACCTTATCCGTCTTAATCTTGTGAATACGTCTCACTGGGCTTTTTAAGATGTAATCTTCATCTTCTAGCCAGCTAAAGAAACTACTAAAAATGCGTCGCATGTTATCAATCGTTACTTTGCTAGATTGGCGTTCTTTTTGATAGTTAGCAAGGTAAGTCCTTAAATCACTGGTACTTATCTGCCTGATTGGTTTATCCAACTCGGCTACCATTTTCTCAATGACCATTTTATAGTATTTTAATGACTTTTCACTGCACCCCTCAATCCTCTTAGCAGAAATAAAAAGGTGCAATAATTTGGGGTTAGATGTTTCATCGATATTTGAAATATTTTCCGCCATGACAACATTAGCCAGGCTAGCTGCTAGCACTCTCTCCAACTGCTCTAGTTGCTCCATTGTCAGCTGTTCTGCCATAATATTGACTACTTGTGTGATTATTTTGTCCTTCATACCTTACCTGCCTTTCATTTACATTGTAGTACAGATAAGGTGAGCGGTAAATCATCATTTAGCTGAGCTAATCGATGCTCAATTTGCTCACTTGCTTGAAGATAATGAATTATATAAGTCGACCTTTTCAGAAATTGGTGAAATAGTGGGCGGTGGTACGCCATCTAAAAAGGTAGATGATTACTGGAATGGTGATATCCCATGGCTTTCTCCAAAAGATTTATCATTAAATCCTGCTATGTTTACAGGTAGAGGTCAAAATTCAATCACTGAGCTTGGCTATAAGAAGAGCAGTGCTAAGTTAATGCCTCGGAATTCAATACTTTTCAGTTCCCGCGCTCCAATTGGTTATATCACCATAGCAGAAAATGATATTTCAACTAACCAAGGTTTTAAGTCAATCATTCCCAAACCTGAATACCCATATACTTTCGTGTATGAACTCTTGAAACAGGAAACTCCTTCCCTCGAGAGTAGTGCTTCAGGTTCTACATTTAAAGAGGTATCTGGAACTCATTTGAGGAACCATGAGATTCAAATTCCGTCCCATTCAGCAATAATTAAGTTTCATGAGTCAGTTAAGCCACTATTCAAGACAATTAATTTGAATGAGAAAGAGATTCAAAAGCTAATCGAAGTGCGCGATCTTTTACTACCAACGCTTATGTCAGGCGAAATATCAGTCTCTGATTAAGCCGCTAAATGATGATTTATCTGTTTATTAAGTTGAATTTTCTCGTCATAGGACTTCAATATATCTGAAATCAACTCTTGCTCCTCTAAGGAAAATAGAGGAACTGTATATTTCATAATTGAACTCTTATCTCCACGGGGCATCTTCGTCCCCTTAGAAGTTGATACTGCATAATCAAAAAATGTATCACTTGATAGCACATAATATAGAAAACGGTTGGAAAAGTTACTGTCCGACCTGATTACTAAAACATCATTAGAACACCCTCCAGATTTGTCTGCTAGCCAAATTTTCTTAAAGTAAGGGCGAATATTGGAAATTAGAATATCTCCCTTTTGAAATGCAGTTGTAGTTTTTACACTTGGAAGTTTTGTTGCCAAACTAATTCCACCACGATTAGAGATCATATTCTCGGTAGAAATATAGTTCTCCAGCCTTAACTTACTCACATTGATTTTTTCAGAGACATAGCTACCGACTTCTGACAATGTCTTATATCTCAAACCCAATCTCCTCCAATCGTTGTTTGATTTCTTCTTCTAGGACATGAGATTGTTTAAATAGTTCAGACAGTTCTGCGGTTAAGCGTTCCATTTTCTCTTCAAAGGGTTCGCTATCTTCTTCCCTGTCTTCAACACCGACATAACGTCCTGGCGTTAAGATATAGTCCTGCTCAGCAATGTCCTCAGTCTCGACAACAGCACAAAAGCCTTTTTCATTTTCCAATGTTCCTTCTTGGAAGGCTTCAAATGTCTTAGCAATCTTTTGGATGTCATCGTCCGTAAAATCTCTATGTTTACGGTCAACCATGTGACCTAGATTTCTGGCATCGATAAAGACCGTTTTTCCTTTTTGCTTTTTATTCTTAGAAATAAACCAGAGGCAGGCTGGGATAGTCACACTGTAAAAGAGTTGGGCAGGGAGTGCCACAATACCTTCAACCAAATCATCCTCGATAATAGCTTTTCGAATATCCCCTTCGCCACTTTGCGTAGATGATAGTGACCCATTTGCCAAGACAAGACCAATTTTACCATTAGGCGCCAAGTGATGTATCATGTGTTGTATCCACGCATAGTTAGCATTACTATCAGGAGGTGTGCCGTACTTCCAACGAACGTCATCTGCTAGCTTATCTGCTCCCCACTTCTTCAAGTTAAACGGAGGATTTGCCATGATATAGTCCGCCTTGAGTGTCGGGTGTAAATCGTTGGTAAAAGTATCTGCTTGATGAGGTCCAAAGTTAGGTTCAATACCGCGAATAGCCATGTTGATTTTTGCCATTTTCCACGTATCGGCATTGGCTTCTTGTCCGTAAATGGAGAGATTGTTAATATTGCCGCTATGATTTTCAATAAATGTCTCTGATTGGACAAACATACCGCCAGAACCACAGGCTGGGTCGTACACACGACCATTAAAAGGTTTTAAAATCTCAACAATTGTTTTAACAATGCTTGTTGGTGTGTAAAATTCCCCACCATTCTTACCTTCATAGGCAGCGAATTGTTCCAAGCAGTATTCGTATGTTCGACCGAGCAAATCTTTT
>NZ_UHFN01000005.1 GCF_900459405.1 Streptococcus hyointestinalis | reverse complement strand
CAGGCGAGGATGTCTATTGTCAGATTACAGCGGTTAAGCGTAATTTTGCACAGGCACGGCTTCTTACCATTAACAAACCCTCACCCTATCGTGTGCAGCCAGCCTGCTCGATTTATGAGACTTGTGGGGGCTGTCAGATTATGCACCTGCGCTATGACCAGCAGCTTGCTTACAAGGATGATGTCATCAAGCAAGCGCTGAAAAAGTTTAAACCAAAAGGGTATGCCTCCTACGACATTCGCCCAACCATTGGCATGGACAATCCTTGGCATTACCGTGCTAAGTTGCAGTTTCAGACCCGCTCTTTTGGTGGTAGTGTCAAGGCTGGGCTCTATCAGCAAGGCAGTCACCGTTTGGTCGCACTCACTGACTGTTTGGTACAAGATGAGCTGACGCAGGCAATCATTAATCGTGTCACTCAGCTTTTAGATAAGTATCATCTTCCTATCTACAATGAACGTAAAATCGCAGGCGTGCGTACGGTCATGATACGAAAAGGACAGGCAAGTGGTCAAGTCCAGCTGATTTTCATCACCAGCAAGGCGCTTGATTTTGACGATGTCATTGCCGAGTTGATTCGAGAATTTCCACAGATAAAAACGGTAGCGGTCAATCTCAATACCAGCAAAACCAGCGACATTTATGGCGATAAAACCACCATCCTCTGGGGGCAAGAGACCATCACAGAAGAAGTGCTTAATTACAGCTTTGAGCTGTCTCCAAGAGCCTTTTACCAGCTCAATCCAGAGCAAACCAATCGTCTCTACGGCGAGGTCGTAAGAGCGCTTGACGTCTCACCAAAGGATAAACTCATTGACGCTTACTGTGGTGTGGGGACGATTGGCTTTATCTTTGCGGACAAGGTGGCTGAAGTGCGGGGGATGGACATTATCCCAGAAGCTATCGCAGATGCCAGGGAAAATGCTAAGCGCCTTGGCTTCACCAATGCTACCTACGAGGCAGGAAAATCTGAGGACATCATCCCTCGCTGGTACAAGGAAGGCTACCGTGCCAACGTCTTAATCGTTGACCCGCCACGCACAGGCTTGGATGACAAGTTGTTAGAGACTATATTGGACGTCCGACCTGAAAAAATGGTCTACGTTTCTTGTAATGCTTCAACACTTGCACGTGACCTTGCAAAACTAACTAAGGTCTACACAGTCGACTACATCCAGTCCGTCGATATGTTTCCGCATACGGCAAGGACAGAGGCGGTTGTTAAATTGTCCAAACGAGATATCAACCATCATATTGATCTTGAAATCAATGAAGACGACCTCAAAGATATTTCTGTCAAGAAGGAAGCCACTTATTCAGAAATCAAAGATTATGTCTTTAGAAAATTTGAATTAAAAGTATCTACCCTTAACATTGCACAAGTTAAAAGGAAACTTGGGATAACTGAGCGAGAGAACTATAATCACTCTAAGAAAGAAAATCAAAGAGTTCCAAATTGTCCACCCAAAAAAGAACAAGCTATCATCGATGCGTTAAGTTGGTTTGGAATGATTGAGTAATTAAATAAATTAAAAAGTGCAGAGTACTGTTCTCTGCACTTTTTAACGTTCATAATCATTTGTATTGCGATTTTTACTTATTTGTTCTCGGTGTAACTTTTTGTGTTTTTCGATACGTTCAAATACTTTTTTCTTATCATTTTCTGTGAGATATTTTTGAAAATTGTCGTAAAGGTTTATTGCAGGTTGGACTTCTTTCAATAGTGAATCCATTTTTTTCTTAGCTTCTTTTTGTTCAGCAATTCGTACTGACCTCTCATGTTGAAGCTGCTCCCTGGCTCTTTTTAATTCGCCTGTCAACTGGCTAATTTTCTGTTTCAATCCTTTGACTATACTATTGTTAAAGACTTTATCAATAAAATCGTCTAAAATTTGTTTCATAGGTTTAGTATTTACTTGATATAACATTTTTTCAAAAATTTTCAAAGGTACAACAGCGAATTTTTCTTTTTTTCCAATTAGTCCACGTTCTTCCACTTTAAAATCTTTTGTAAATAGGTAATTCTTATCCTCTTTAATTCCAATATCCTTTAATAATTGTTCGTTGATAGCATTTACAGCTTCTTCCTGTGCCAATAACAATTCAACTTTGTCAACTTTTGATTCAAACATCTTAATATGGCAAAAACTATCATCAGCTAAATCCCAGAGTTCATATTATTCAAATGTTAAAGATAATAGAATAAATCCCCACTTGTCAAGTCAAGTGCAACAAGTTCATTGATAACTAGAGCTCCAGAGGTTAAGCTGTTTGGGCTAGCCCAAACAAAATATTTGCGGTTTTATACTTGTGAAGTCGTCTAGGTCTGTCATTGATAGCAGAGACGTAGTGATTGAGTTCTTCTGTCGTTAGTGAGTTAAGAGAAACACCTTTTGGGAGAAACTCTCTCAAGAGACCATTGAAATTTTCATTTGTTCCTCTTTCATGAGAAGCATAAGGATGGGCAAAATAGACTTCCACACCTTTTAAGTCTGACAAGCTACTGAACTCTGAGCCATTGTCCGATGTGATGGAGCGAATAGGGTACTGCGACAGTAAGCTCTTAACAGCCCTATTGATGGTTTCTGCTTGTTTATAGTTATTTAGTTTTAAAATAGTATTCCAAAGCAGACTGAACAGAACGACCTGTTCTTAACAATTCAGTCACCTTTCTTTTTAGAGTAGCCCAAAACTGTTCGATGGGATTGAGTTCAGGGGAATAAGGTGGAAGCGGAAGAAAATAGTGTCCCTTAGCCACTGCAAGCTCATCTAGTTGTTTCTTGGGGTGAAAAGCTGCATTATCCATAATGATGACATGGGGTTCTATCAAGGATGGCAATAGCTGCTCCTGATACCACTTGATAAATAATTCCGCTGTCATCGTTCCATGATAAAGCAAGGGGGCTATAATTTTAGAACCAATTTGACCAGCTACTACCGAAATTCTTTCGAATCTGCGTCCACTTACCTTGTCGTATACTTTCTCCCCTCGAGGTGCTCTAGCTTTGTGACGATAAAGATAAGTATCAATGCCAGTCTCATCAATATAAACAATAGGGGTGTTTGGAAAGCAGGCTAAAACATCAAGATAGCGTCTCACCTTTTCGCTATCTTGTTCTTTATAGGTTGTGGTCTTTTTTTAAAGTGATGTTCAGTTTTTTTAAGGCAGCCCAAACTGAGGGAATACTACAGTCAAAATGCTCTGCAATTTCCCTTAAGAAAGCATCTGGATGTTCCTTGACATAGGCTTCTAACTTATCCAATGGCAATTTGCGAGGGCTTGGTTTTCTTTTTTGGCGCTCCAAATGACCTAGTTCTTTGAGTTGTTTCTCCCACAGATACAGTGTATTAGTGCTAATTCCAAATAACTGACACGTTTCTTTTTTGGAATGACCAGCCTCTACATAATTAATAACTCGTTTTCTAAAATCTATTCCGTAACTTTTCATAAGTATAGTATAACACATACTATATAGAAACTAACAAACTATATTAGCCAGTTTTACAGCGATGGCAAATCGTGTTTGACGCTCTACTAGGGTCATGACAACAGCTTCACCTTTGGTTTTCTTGCCAAGAACCAAATCAATCTCCCAATGTCCAAATTCAGAGCGATTAGTAATAGTTTCTGGACGTTCTTCAATGGATTTTCCTAAGATTTTCTTCGTGGCCTTAGGCCTTACTTTAGACCGTTTTCGGATGCACACCATCTTAGGTAAATCAATCGGTTTAACCCTCAACAGTCCGTCTTTGATGTAACGATACACTGTCTTGGTGGAAGGGATAACTTCCAGTGGATGTTTTTCTCGGTAAGTTTGAACAAAGCTATCGACACTGTGACAACGAGGTTTCGTTTTCAGGGCTTTCTCAAGTTCCTTGAAGAAGGTCTGGGAGCAGTATGATAGTTTATGATAGGCACTTTTTCGACGATTGGTTTCATAAACACGTTGACCACTATCTGGAAAGTAAACCGTTGAGTAGATTCGTTTCCCGTTCTTATCTTGAACCTGAGAAACACTTCCTCGTTTGATTTCACGACTGATGGTTGAGCGATGACGCCCAAGCAGACGAGCAATCTCAGAGGGGTTTTGCCCATCTTGAGATAGGCGCTGATTTCTCCGCGTTCAGAGGCTGAAAGGTGTGAGTATAACGATTTTTTGGTAGAATGATTAGTGGACATGTTCATCTGCTTTCTATACTGAGTTGGGGAATTCTAGTATATCAGACGAGCATGTCTTTTTTTGTTGCACTTCATTTTACAACGCGGGAACGTAAGTGTGAACAGTTAAAAGAATTGAAAAAATTCATGTTACAAAACATGTTTCCAAAGAAAGGATAAGAGATTATGGCAGAATTAGAATCAGTTTTAGAACAAAAACTGATTGATCAACTGTGTCAAGGCGAGTCTCAATGGACTTATCGTCCAGATATTAGAACAGAAGAGGAGCTTTGGGATAATTTCAGATATATTCTTGAACAAAACAACAAAGCTAAATTAAATGATGGTCGTCTAACTGATAGTGAGTTTGCTAAAATTAAAAATGATTTATCACACGCTTCTTTTTACGATGCAGGAAAATGGCTAGTCGGCGAAAACGGTCAAGTGTATGTCCATGTGCAACGTGGCAATGAGCCCCTTCATTTACTGGTCTTAAATAATGAGCATATTGCAGGTGGGACAAGTGTCTATGAGGTCATCAATCAATATCAAGCCTTTGGCGAAGATGATGCGCGTGATCGTCGTTTTGACGTGACTTTACTCATCAACGGAATTCCGATGATTCATATTGAATTAAAAAACAAAGATCATTCCTATATGGACGGATTCCATCAAATCAAGAAATACATTGCTGAAGGCAAGTTCCGTGGTCTCTTCTCAAATGTTCAAATGTTTGTCATAAGTAACGGCGTTGATACCAAGTATTTTTCAGCCGCTAGAGATAATGAGCTCAACAAAAAATTCTTAACCGGCTGGATTGACCATGACAATCAACCAGTGCCAGATTTTATTGACTTTGCAAAAGCGGTACTCAAGATTCCAGAAGCGCATGAAATGGTGACCAAATATATCGTTTTGGATAACGATAAAAAGAAATTGCTGATATTGAGACCTTACCAAATCCATGCTATCGAAGCCATGCGTGACGCTTCCAAAAAAGGTAAATCAGGCTTTATCTGGCATACAACAGGCTCTGGAAAGACTATGACCTCCTATAAAGCCACACGTAATCTCTTAATGGACATTCCGTCTATTGAAAAGACTATTTTCTTAATTGACCGGAAAGACCTTGATGTGCAAACGAAAACTCGCCTTTCAGTCCTATGCTGATAACGATACGATTGATGTTGATGATACGGAAAACGTTAATGCATTGATTAAAAAATTGACAGACGGAAGACGTCAAATGATTGTGACCACACGTCAAAAAATGCAAACAATGATCAATAAACGTTTGAAAGAAGGGACAACAGATTACAACAAAATTCGAGCTTTAAAGGTTGCCTTTGTTGTTGACGAATGCCATAGAGCTGTCACACCACAGACAAAGAGAGAGTTAGAAGCTTTCTTTGCCAATTCCTTATGGTTTGGATTTACGGGAACGCCGATTTTTGAAGATAATAAATACGAACAAAAAGGTGACTTAGCTCAGACGACAAAACAGTTTATACGGAGACTGTTTACACAGCTATACTATCAAAGAAGCGATTCATGATGGAGCTGTCCTTGGTTTCATGGTTGAAACACTTGGTAAAAACGGGCTTACTCCAGAAGAAGAGGAGCGTACCTATGGAAAAGAAGCTCATATGCGTCAAGTTTTAGATGTTATTTTGAACAAATCTTTTGCCAAATTTGGTATGGAAAAAGGTAGAGGTGAGACCTATGAAGCTATGTTTACCGTTAGTTCCATCGAACAGGCTCAAAAATATTATGAGCTTATCAAACGGATAAAAGCTGGTCAGGACGAGCTAAAAATTAGTGAGGACATTCGTCGAGCTCTCCCAGATTTTCCAAAAGTTGCCATTACTTATTCAGTTACTGAAAACGATGAAGCTTCTAAACTGAATCAAGATAAGATGAAAGAAGCTTTGGACGATTATAATGATATGTTTGGTACAAATTATAATCTGGCGGGTATCAATGCTTACAATGCTAATTTGAACGATCGCTTAGCACGTAAAGAGAAAAAATACTTAAATCGTAGTCAGCAACTTGATATCGTTATTGTTGTCGATAGACTTTTGACGGGATTTGATGTTCCTTGTTTGTCAACACTTTTCATTGATCGTCAACCGATGTCTCCACAAAACTTAATTCAAGCTTTCTCACGTACCAATCGCCTGTTTGATACGAAAAAACAATACGGTCAAATCGTCACTTTCCAATCACCACAAGCATTCAAAGAAGCTATCAATTCGGCATTAAGCCTTATATTCACGTGGTGGAGAAGGTGAGCCTTTAGCAGAAGACTTTGAGACTGTTAAAGAAGAGTTTATTACTTCCTTGAAAATTGTTCGTCTTTTAGCAGAGACACCTCAAGAAGTTATTTCTTTGTCTAAAGAGCAAAAGATACAATTTATCGCTGACTTTAGAGGCTTAGACCATTCATTTAATCATCTAAAAGCCTTCACAGATTATGACCCGCACATTTTGACAGAGAATCATTTTTCACAAGAAGAATACGAGGATTATGCGGCGGTTTATAAAAATGTTTTAGCAGAGTTGAAAACAGACGAGCCAGGCGAGGGGAATGCAAACGATACAATTACTGATGACTATGAGCTTGTAGCTGTTGATAAAATCACTGTTGATTACGATTATATTATTGATTTGATTAGTGGTTTTGTCGATTCTCTTGGTGATGTCGAAAGCGAAGCAGAGTATGAAAAGAAACTGGCTGAAATCAAAGATACTATAGCGGCCTATTCAGAAGATAATCCAAAACTGGGTGCTCTTCTAGAAGGTGTTCTTGAAGATATTATCAATCATAAGGAAAAGTATGAAAATCAGGATGTCTCTATCATTGTCAATCAACTGCGCCAATCAGCTATTGAAAAGGAAAT
>NZ_UHFN01000004.1 GCF_900459405.1 Streptococcus hyointestinalis | reverse complement strand
CATAGCAGACAAGAAATAAACTACTTTAGTTGTAGAATGAGTTGTCGATAAACAAGGTAAAGTTCGTAGGATAGTATCGTCCAGTCGCTTTGGAGCATAGAGGTGTCCGATGATATAATAGAAGTATCTAAAATGACATATCAGCGTATATATTTATGACTTGAATGATACTTTAGATAGTCTATGGTAGTCTATCCAAAAAATGTACTTTGGGGTTACAATAATAGTATATCAATTAAACATCTTTATGTTAAAAACGAAGGGGAAAATAAGGAGAAAAATCTATGACAATTTTACTTAAACCAGACCATTTTGCTTTCTTAAAAAATAAGTCTATAGAACATTATAGCGATAAGTTAGCTACCTTGGCGCAAGCTAATGATGAGTTAACATTTAAAGATGATAACGAGATCAAGAACTTTATGGAATCCGTAATAAGCGAGGACTTCATCCTTGGAGATACTGGTAAGTTCTACATCAATATGAAACAACCAGTCAATGTCATTAACGGAACACATGAAGAAGAGTTCTTGCAACTAGAAAAACGAAGCTCTATCAACCCAAATACTAAGGTCAAAGAAGTTTGACTTTAATATTGCTTTTGAAAACTTTGAAAACGCTACTCTATTTGACGAGGATAGCGTAGGAGACCTTCCTAATAGCATGAAAAATTTATGCTGCTGCAGAGTTTCGTCTACCAGAAATTGAAGCTGTCAAAATCTATGGAGACTATGATAAATGGTTAGATAGCTACCTTAAAGAGGATAACAACGAAGAGAACGAAGAAATGTCGTCAGAAGAATCAGAAATAGATATCCAATCCGAAGATAATGATGATCTTGATGAGATTGGAGAGCCAGCTAGAACCTCTGAAACTATTGAAAACGATGAGCACATAGAAACCATCCGTAGTTACAAAGAAATCATCTCTGACAGCATGAAACAAGCTGAAGTTAGTTCTAAAAAAGGACGTGGCAGCCGTAAAGTTAAAGCGTCTGTTAAAGCAAAATAAAGGGGGCAACTGCCTATGTTAGAACTATTAGCTAAAACACGTCAACCTATAGGATTTATCAGAACACTAGCTGGTATTATGCTACTAGCTATCATTATCACTTGGCTAGCTTTTCAAACAGGAATTAACCACGGAACGTTGAAAACAATAGCAATCTGGTGCACTATAGGATATGTCGGTATTCTCATACTATTAAACTTTACGTCATGGTTTTCTATAGAGACGACTGCGGTAAAACCCATCATGTCATTATTGTTAGTTATCAACCTTACTGGTTGGAGTAGTGAAGATCTTTCAATATTGGTAGACACTGTATCATTCTTAACGCTAGTTTACTTTTTGTTATTGGCTTATGATAAGTATTTCAACAAAATCGCTTATCGTATAGCAGTGGACAATTCACAGGAACTTGACTTTGAACCCTTCGAGTACGATAACCAAAACAATCGTATTCTAGCTGAGCAGGATAAGGTAGAAAAAATTGCTATCAGATCTATCATCAAAACTTTTAAGGATAAATATCAAGAGGATGATAAGGTTTTTGCTTACCACGTAAAAACAACACCAAACACTAACGGTAATATGGACATCACGATTGATTTTGCTTTAAATGGTAAACGTCCTATAAAATTATTTGATGTTATCTTGTCCTATAGTGAAGAGGAGTAGGTGTATGAAATCAATAAAAGAATCCGCTAGATTATCATGGTGGTTTTTCACCAATTTTTTAGCATTTCCACTAGGGCTTGTCATAGCTTACAAATTATTGATGGTGTTTTTGGGTGTTACACCCCTTTATTAAAAAAAACTTTCTATTTTTAAATAGAAAGTTTTTTTGCTCTGTATATGGTATAATAAAATCTGTAGAAAAGTTAAGACGGTGGCTCTTGTTTTCCGAAAGTGAGGTGATGCCTGTGGGCAATACATCAAAATCTAAAGGAGAGGAGGAGACCTAATTTGTCAGTCGCTGAAGCACTGCAGGTTATGTTCGCTTTTGGTGGTTTCATCATCAGCTTACTAACACTTGTTATTGCTTTAATTATGCTTGATAGACAAAAATAATCCGTCCTAACTTTGACCGGTGGACGGATTATTTCTTGCCCTACTTGTCACCGTCTTAAACGGTTCTACATGGAGTTGAGTTGCTGCTCAACTCCTTTTCTACTTCTATTATACCATTTAGCAGATGAATAGCAAATACAAAATATTATTGTAGACATTTTAACAAATTTCTAGCATTCCCACTTGGAGTTGTCGTAGTTTACAAAATATTGATGGTGTTCTTTGGTATAACACCTCTCTACTAAAAAACTTTCTACTTTTTAGGTAGAAAGTTTTTTGTTTTGTATATGGTATAATAGACTATGTAGAAAAGTTAAGACGGTGGCTCTTGTTTTCTGAAAGAAAGCTCATACTTGAACTTATCAACATGACAAAAAAATAATCGTCTAACTTTAGCGGAGTAGCGGTTATTTTTAATAACAATAAACTTTGCTGCCGTCTTCAACGGTTCTACGTGGAGCTGAGTTAGCCGCTCAGCTCTTTTTCTATAATCATTATACCATTTTTGAGACAAATGGCAAACAAGAAAACAAAGATAGCACTGTTTAAGAAAACTTTTAGGGCTATGAACTATCATATAGTCAATCCTAAAAACTTTTTCTTTTCATAAAAATATTTGTTTGAGAGTATCGATATTCTGCGTTTTCGGTACTCTTTTTGTATCATATTTTTTACACTAAAATGTCAATTTTAGTGTCATGCTGATGTATTTCCTATACAACTATGGTACTGTTTTCATTTCCAGGTTTTCTGATATAATGAAAAGTATCAGTACAGAGAACAAAGACAAATCGAAGAAAGTAAGGATTAACTAAATATGACAAAACAAATCTCATGTACAGTAGATGGCAAATGTGCAGCTGAACTTGATAAAATGGCTAAACGAGCAAACTAAGTAGAAAACAGTGCTTTACTATATTGTAGTCAATTATTTAAAAGGTCCAGAGAAGTTTTTCGGTTACTATTGACCTAGGGCAGCGCAGCAGAGGGAAAGAGGTCAAAATTGTATGTCTCGTAGAAGAAGAACTCCACAAGGACTTTGCTACTAAAGCAAGATCGATGAAACTTACAATGAGTGCTTTATTTTATCAGCTCCTCATTGATTTTATAAAGAATAACCCACAAATTACCTTTGAAGGATAACTCAAGACTTAGACGGAGGGGTAACATGGTAAAAGAGAAAAATAACCTATGGACAACTTTTAAGAACTTAAAGGAAAATCTAAGCCCTAAAAAAGTTGTCGAACTAAAGGCAAACAATAAGAACCAGAACTCTAAAGGAGACTACCTGTCTAACTTTACCGGAAAATCTTTAAAAAAACTAGGTGTATTTACTGATAAACAAACACAGCAGCTAGTATCGCCTGCTGTTTCTCGTTTTTCACAATCGTATTATGATGATTTCGAGCTAATTCATGTGCCGCCAGTAAATCATTTCCCTTTTTTTGTGACTTTAAACAATGAAAACATTGAAAATGTTGCCCATCATAAATCATCTCGTTTGGAGTTAGACGAAAACAATGGCAATTTGATGATTAACAACCATGAAATAAAAAAAGGGGCAAAGTCACATAAGGTAATTATTGATTACTACACAGAAAACGATTATATCATCATAGACCAGTTACTTAGTGACCTAGATAGACAAATCTTGCTATTTATTGCCACGTTTAGAAACGTACAGTTCCTACAGATTGTAAGGGAGACAGGGGCAACTACAAAACAGGTTAGTAACTCACTTGATAGGCTACACAAATACTATTTGGTGGATAGATGGAAGTTTAAACGTGATCCCCATATTGAAGGAGAACGAGCAGAGAATTTGACCGGTGAAGCCTTTTCTATTTATAGCAATGGAACTACCTATCTCATGATTATGAACCTCATCAGTCGTGAGTTTGCTTATAAGTGGAGAGAAATCCTCAAAGAAAAGGATCGATTTACTCCTATTCGTTGTTGGAAGATAGTAGACGCATACCTCAATTTCAGATTAAAAGACGACTTTGTTAAATACGTTCCGTTTCACTATATGAAGCGTTTTGATTATAAGGTTTCCTTCGAGCTACCAAATAAGAAAGCCACTCAACAAAAAAATAAAACACTAAACGACCAAGCACAGCAATATGCTCAATCCATTGCCAAAAATAAAGGAGCTGCAAAGCCACGTATCGTTGAAAAGACGATGTATGTTCCAGAGCTGAGATTTAACGGTCAGTTCCAAGTTAGAGGAAAGAATGGTAAAATAGCCTGTTTTGACCTTTATCCGTTTGTTACCATGAGCGGAGAGCACAGTGACATGGATAACCTTTGGGATGTTTTTCGTCACTTTGGACACCTAAAAAATGGCTTTGATGAAAACGGCGATAAACACTTGTTACTCATCATCGTTGATTCAATAGAGCAAATTCAAGCAATAAATGATAAATACCGTGTCAATGATAGCTATGATGGTTTAGATAATATTCTATTTCTTGACCTCAAAGAAGCTAGTACCAACAATATTCTATCAGCCTTAAAAGTTCTTAAATTAAAAGAGGACGGCAACCATGAATTAAAAACAACTCGTTTTAACATCAATAATGTGTTTTTAGAAGAAAAAGAAATGGAAACTCCAGTAAATGACTAAACTTAATCTTTATGTAGAGGGGTATATTCGACCAGAGACTACAAATTCACCATTCTACCGAAAACTTTACAGTTTAACTAAAGAAAATACCTCAAACAAAGTAATTATCTACATACCAGACACCGCCAATGTTCCAATTGAAATCCGTGAACTAGGGAAGACACAAAGAAATATAAGCTGGCTAGGTGGTAACCAAACTGCTGCGTCGACTAATGTCGTTGTCACTAGTAAAGCAGATTTTGTTGCAAAGGCACATGAAAGAGGATACTCTGTTCTCTTTATTCTCGATGAAATAGGCCACTTTTCTCCAGAGGAACTCCTGCGCTTTAAAATGTTGTATGATGTTCACTGTTTGACAACCGTGAAGATTTTTGAGAAATCTGGTATCGACCTTTTCAGAAGAGATGATATTATTATTCTTTTGAACTCGACTTCTATTGTCTATAGCAACACTATTCTTCCTATCCTGTACTTATTAGACGAAGAGAACCAAGCATTTTATCAAAAGCTAATGGAAGCTGTGATATTTGAGCAACCGTTCTTTAATGTCAACACATATCTATTTATTGTACAGAATAAGCCCATAAGGGCCTTGGATGGCATTACACGAAAACCAAGTGATTTAACACTTGATAGTATCGTAGTGGACAAACAAATGTCCAGTGAGAAAAAGGACGCACTAGAAGCCATTGGTGAGCGCATAGAGAGCAGCAAAGAAAAAGAGAATACAAATCTATTGCAGGCTGAATTAAAGAACGCTATGCTCAAAATAGAGGGCTTGGAGAACGTTGTAGACAAGAAGGTTGCTGATATACTAGCTGCAGTAACCTCACTAGCTGAAAAAGTAGACGAAAGCAATTCTCACTCCGTTGTTTCTATTTCAGATGAAATTGATGATAACCCATTTTTGGACGATGATCCTCTCTTTGGTTTTAGAAACAATAATGAAGAGTGAACTAATTCATGTGACTCACTACAGGGCTATGAACTGACACTTGGTTAAATTCTTGATATAATTGATGTACTAACTCATCAGAGCTTGCGGTAGAAGCGCATCGCATGGCTTGGCAGAGCTTAAAAACTGTTCCTCGGCGATAAGCCTAAAAAGCACAAAGAGGAGTTATGGATGTTTTCCTAATCGTTAACCTTTAGCAAGGGTTGATACTTGCTACAGCGCTTATTATGTAAGAGGGCAGAGGGGTGCGCTCTTAAAAAGAAGTTCCCCTTTGGGATGAGTCCTACCAAACAACCTATTGGTAGGACTTTTTTGTTGGTAACAGGGATGATCTATAGAAGAATAGCTACATCTCACTATTCATAGAAAGAACCGTTATGTGTGAAGTGCAGCAACACCTATGGTACTCTTTCCTTTTTCCTAATATAAGGTATAATAAAGACAAATCTATGATAAGACGAAGATATACCCTCTGATATGATGAGGGTATATCTTTTGTAGCTATAGTTGTTTAAAATGGACTGTTGTAGTTACTATGGAAGGAGCTATTATGACCAGCAGCATTCAGGATGTCGATAACTATACTATCTTTACAGATGGCGCATACAAAAAAGATAAAGGCAAGAGAGCGGAAGCCGCATCTGCCTACGTTGTCCTAAGTCAACTAAAAAAATAAGTTTGAGTAACGAAGAGCGACAACATATAATTAAGTTACTTGAAAAGGAACAGCAGGAACAACAAAAAAATCAGCAATAGTTTGCTGATTTTTCTTACTCAAAAGTTATTGAATTAGGGAAAATCTCTTCTCAGAGGGTAGGTGATAAAACTCTTGACAACTTCGGGTGGAAAAAGTATAATTTGTTTACTAAAAGTCCGAAGTGTAAAATCACTTCTTCAAACCGTCTGATACAATTTAAAACATCAAATTTTACCTAGAAATTTTAGAGGTGACAGTCAACTACCCGTTACTAAAGTAACGGGCTTGTAGTAACTAATCTAGTACAAACGTTTTATCAAACTCCTAGATATAACGTTACCACATCGGGGCAGGTTGACAAGAAACTTTCGTTTCAGCTACCCAACAGTAAACCATGTAAGGCTTACTGATTTATTTCATGTTTTTCAAAACGTGGTTTCTCAACACCACTATTATACAAGGTTCCCAAGAACTGAATGTTCATGCTCGCTGCACGATCGTCATTGGTTCTAAAAGAACACCGTTTGCAACAAAACTCATGTTTTGCTCTATCACGATTATCTTTATCAATGTGACCACATTTTGGACAACGTTGACTTGTGTAATGTGCATCCGATTTAACAACAAGGGAACCGTTTGCTATAGCTTTATAAGCTAACTTTTGTTCCAAATCATAAAACGACCAGGAATGATGTTCGTAACGGTTTTCCTTCTTACGTTTAGAAACAGTGTCAAAGGTGACATTGGTTAAATCCTCTAGCATAAACAAAGTTCCTGAACCATAGGTATCAACGAGTGTCTTAGAAATACGATGATTGACATCGTTCATCCAACGGGATTCTCGTTGATTGATAGCTTTCAGTCTTCGTTTAGCGGACTTTGTACCTTTGGATTGTAGTTCTTTACGTAACCGTGCATAGTTACGACGTTTGTGACCAATTTGTTTACCAGAGTAAAACATCGTTTTACCTTTATTGTCATAAGTGGTCACCAATTGTCTCAAACCACGGTCAATACCAACAACGTTTCTGATTTCAGGTTCTTGGTCGTTTAACTCTTTGCTTACTGCGATGTGCATAAACCAGTGTTTACCTGATTTAAGAATTTTAGCAGTACCTAGTGTCCATGAACCGTCGAAATAATGCTCGAAACCGTTGTAAATCGGGTTAACAATCACACGTCCATGAACGGTGTTTAGAGAAACCTTACCGTCTTTGGTATAGGAGTAATCACGATTACGTACTAAATCTAATTGCGGACGACTGAAAATAATTGGTTTCCAAAGAAAGTCTAAATCTTTGTTAATGTAGTTTTTAACTTCATTCCCGTGATTATCTTTCTTGTAACCGTCCCAGACACGTTGTTTACGCAATTGAGTTTGCACTGTTTTATACCGTGCCACAACGGTTCGTATACAGGTTTGAGCCATTTGTGATTTAAGTCCGAATTGTTCACGTAAATCACTGTAAACAAATTTGTTTAATGCTGTAGCATTTAACTGAAAACCGTGATTAAAAATGTAGTCTGAAACAAAGTTACAACCTTGTCGATACGCTTCTTGTGATTCAACCATTTTTACAATATCGTTCTGATTATCAAACACAATACGTGCTTTAATCACTCGATTCAAATCCATGTCTAACCCCTTTCTATTGAATTACTTTCATGACTTAATTATACCATATTATAGTCATGAATTCGATAGAAAAGTTGTTGTAATATTAAAAAAAAGGAGGACAACCGTTTCCTCCCCTCACTAAAGTGAGGGGTCTCCACGGTTAAAATCATATGAAAACTGAAAAACTTATGGAGTATATCCAGTCCTACTTAGAGGAAATGCCTTTTTATGTCAACGAGTATTATCGATCTAAAGTCGTTCAGGGGCGCTCTCAGAAAACTCTGTACGAGTACCTAAAAGAATACAAACGTTTTTTCTCATGGCTTATAGAGGCCGACTTAACTTCGGCAGATACTATTAAAGACATTCAATTAGATACCCTAGCAAATCTTTCAAAGAAAGACATGGAGTCTTTTATTGTTTATTTGAGAGAAAGAAACCTCCTAAATAATTCTGCACAAGCAAAAAATAAGACATTATCTGAAAAAACGATAAGCCGTACGTTAATATCTCTATCTAGCCTATTCAATTATCTAACAATTGAATCTGAGGATGAACATGGACAGCCCTACTTCGACCGAAATGTCATGAAAAAAATTAAGCTCAGTAAAAAAACACAAACTCTACAGGCACGTGCAGCAAGTATGAAATCTCAATTATTCTTAGGAGATCAGACGCAAGCCTTTATTGACTTTATTGAGTTTGAGTATCCTAAAAAGATTTCAAATCGAGCTCTAGCTTCTTATAACATAAACAAGGAACGTGACCTTGCTATTATTTCACTATTCCTTGCTACAGGAATACGTCTATCGGAAGCTACAAATACAAACCTAACGGATCTAAATCTTAATGACTTAACTGTCAACGTTGTTCGTAAAGGGGGGGAGAATGATACTGTAAGTATTGCCCCACTTGCCAAACGTTATTTAAAAGAATATCTTGAAATTAGAGAAAAACGTTATAAAGTCGGAAAATCACTATCCAAAGAAGAAAAAGCAAATATTAAGGATTCTAAAGAACGCCTTGATACAGAACGAGCTCTGTTTCTTTCAATTCAATCTGGTGTACCAAGAAGATTAGGCAGCGCAGCTATTGAGCGTACTGTATCAAAATACTCTGAATGCTTCGGTATTAGAGTAACTCCTCATAAGCTTCGTCATACCTTGGCGACTCGGTTATACGGTGCTACAAAAGACCCGGTGCTTTTGGCACATCAACTAGGCCATAGGGGTGGAAATACACAATCTGTAACAACGTACGCTCACATCCTTAATGATGATACACAAAGGGCTTTACATGACCTATAATAGCTAAATAGCAATTTAACAATGTCACTATTTAGCTAATACATATTTAAAAGGACTATCATGACGATAGTCCTTTGTTTTTACTAATACTAGCTCCTGTTTTTGCTGCTGGTCAATTCATTTTCTTGCTCCTCTCCTTCTGCTATCATTAGCATGTAGGTCACTCCAGCAATTGCTAATATTAACAGTATACCAATAATAGAGACAATGATATTCATGGCATTCCTCCCAATATTTGACAAATTTTCCTTCAGAATGCTTTATTTCATTGACTTGTTCTTTAGAACATCCTGCTTACTGAGGGTATAATCTTTTAGAAGTCTCTCTGCTGCTTCATCAGCTTCTCTAGAGATACTACAAATTGCCCATGCTCCAAATATTGCAGAAGCAGCAATCACCAATGAAACAAACACAAGTAAAACAGTCATCATAATCCTTTACCTCCCCTTAATTGCTAACCTACTTCTCCTACTGCTTCTAGCTTCTTCTCTTCGAGAAATGTAAGGCGTTGCTTGGTTTTAGAGTCAATCAGATACCCATTACTGACTTTGATATTCATTTTCTCTAACTGTTTATCAATATAATCATCGAGTGTTTCTCCCCAAAAACCTAGTTCTTTACCAAAATCTTTATACCTAATCCCTCGATTTTCAACTCTAGTCATCATATTCACAAACTTTGTAGCGTTACTCCCCTGAACATAGTAGCTAAACAAATAGTTTTGAGGGATTAAGTGAACTAATAAACCGTAAGGTAAATTACCTAAATACCTTTCAGCTCCCTCGATGAAGCTAGATCTTCCTGTTAATCGAACAATGCGATTATTCTTTCTGAACTTAACGAGTTCTTTTTCGCCCTCAACCAACATCTGGAAGAACAACAGTCTGAAATAAGTTACCATAATATTGTTAATAACATCAGCGTCCACCAAGGTATTATCTTTAAATATCTCCTTCAACTTACCCCTAATCGTGCGTTCAGCAAGCTGAATATTCTTATTCAGGGTATGCCTTTCGCAGATGTCTGGTAAACCTACTCCATCAATGAAATCGCTGATGATACCTTCATAAAGTTTTGAAGAAGTATCAAGTCTAGCATAGTCGCTTAACTCATCAACTAAGCTATTAACAGTAACATGCGTAGTATTGTCCATGTTAAGACTCCCTATCCATTATTTTCCTTGAGGAGCCGTATTTAGAAAAGTTATACTTTTTCTACTAAACAAAGTCAACATCTTTTTCCCATTAAGCGGTTAACAATGTCACAAAGTCTATAAATTTATAGATTTATAGATTTTATGAAGTATCCCTTTTCACAATACAGTTCCTAGAGTTATGTCGAAATATATTATAATAATCCCTCTATTGTCCTATTGTACAATAAAGCAGTATATTTGTCACTATAAATACCTTAATATTCCCATAAATACATCATTATATTTAGATTTCTCGTTAATTTTTTACCCCTTTATTTTTACCTAAATATATACTTAGTTATATCTATATATTTTTATGTTGGTATTTTAACTAACAGCCCTTACATTCCCCCACCTCTCTTAGGTGGTGGGATGTAAGGGCTTGGATATGGCATAGGACTCAATGTGTAATCATCGCCCCCAAAAATAGAGGTTAAAGTATAAGCAGTCAAATTCGTAGGATAGTATCGTCCAACCGACTTGGAGTATTGAGGCTACTAGAGGTATAATAGTAGTATAAAAAACTTGGGAAGGAGTTCTGTGTGACTGTTAAGCAAAAATCCTATAAATTTCGCTTATATCCCAACCTTGACCAGCGTATCATGTTTGCGAAAACATTCGGTTCATCTCGTGCTATCTGGAATATGATGCTTGCAGATAAAATCAAGTATTACGAGGAGACTGGTAAAACGCTCAAAAACACACCAGCTCAGTATAAGAAAGAGTTCCCTTGGCTGAAAGAGGTTGACAGTTTGGCACTTGCCAATGTTCAGCTCAACTTGCAAAAAGCCTATAAATCATTCTTCAACTCTGGATTTGGCTTTCCTAAATTCAAGTCAAAACGCCACCGTCAGTCTTATCGAACAAATAACCAAAATGGTACAATAGCCGTTTCTGACGGTAAAGTCAAGCTCCCTAAGATTGGTTGGGTTAGATTGGAACAACATCGTCAAATGATTGGTACAATCAAAAGTGCAACTATCTCCATGACAGAAACTGGAAAGTATTACATTTCTATTCTCTGTGAAAGCGATGTCCAGCCCCTTCCAAAGACAGGTACTTCTGTTGGTATCGACCTAGGTATTGAAAACTTCGCCATTCTATCCACTGGTGAGAAAATCGGTAATGAGCGGTTTCTGAAGAACCTGTCTAAGAAGTTGGCTAAGGAACAAAAAATACTATCTCGACGTGCCTTGGGTGCTAAAAAGGCAGGAAAGAAACTATCCGAGAGTGCTAATTACCAAAAGCAACGTATCAAGGTTGCTAAAATCCATGAAAAGATTGCCAATAAGCGTAAGGACTTTCTCAATAAGCTCAGTATGGAGATTATCAAGAACCACGATATTATCTGTATTGAGGACTTATCGAGTAAAAACCTGATGACTAATCACAAGTTAGCGAAATCTATTGGCGATGTCTCATGGTCTGAATTTGTGAGAATGTTGGAATATAAGGCTGAATGGTACGAGAAACAAGTATCAAAAATCAGTCGTTGGTATCCATCATCTCAACTATGTTCAGATTGCGGTCACAACTCTGGAAAGAAACCACTCAATATCCGAAATTGGACTTGCGAGAATTGTGGTTCTCATCATGATAGAGACATCAACGCTAGTATCAATATCCTAAATGAAGGATTGAGATTAGCCTAGTCCAAAACAAATGAACCGTAGGAACTACGGGGATAGCTTGGTAAAATAGTGTAACCTCTGTTGGTTAGTCAGCTAATCAATAAGTCTGCACTCTACCCAAGAAGCCCCTACCTCTTAGCGTATGCGTAGGTAGGGGTGGTTCACTATACTAGCTAAACCCCTAATATGATAGCATTTTAGGGACTTAGTTAGTATAGCTAGAAAAACTAGCTATACCAAGGAAAAGTTAGGCAATAAAATCAAACAATGAAACTTCTTCATAAACGCTTATATTTTGTTCGATATAAGGAGACGTTATCTTAACTTCTGTTTCCAGAACGTTTTTAGATAGGACATCATCGAACAGGTCATTAGCTTGTTTAAGAAATTCATTTGCTTCAGTTAGGAATTCATCAACAAGTGCTGAAAATTCAGTTGCATTGTCACCGGCATTACCAACTTTTGTTGTTTCCTCTTTAACCTCTTCGATTTCTTCTACAACCTCACTTTCGCTTTCGTCATAGTTTTCGCTATAACGTTCTACTGATGTTACTGTTTCTTGAGCAACGATTTCACCTTCATAGTTTTTCTCGAACTCCGCAATCGCTTTTTCGATTTCTTCAGTGGTGGTCTCTTCGTTCTCAACAAGAGGACAGATAACAGCACGTTTTGCTTCAACATAGTCAAGACGAGCTTGATCGGAGAATGTATCATCTACTAAGCCACGTTTTAAAACAATTTGGTAATTTTCTTTATCTTCTAGCATGCTTTGCTCTTTTTTGGTTAAACCAGCAATGACATTGTTAATTTTTTGAATTGTCCCTAACGGACTCGCAAAATCAACTTTGATAGGATATGAATTAGCACCGACAATACTTAATTTCAATATCGTACCCATTTTGTATGGTTTTTCCATAGTCTGCATTTTCAATGCGAAACCACGATAAGTAGCCAGTGTCACAAGTTTTCGTTCTGGTGACACATTTCATTTGCATGTCAAAGTGAAGTTGATTACCTGCAGCGTCACGTTTAGTAAACGTTTTGCCGTTACTAAAAGTCATTTCAAAACCGTCATTAACAACTTTTCCATCCTCATCAAGGACAGGTTCTAAACGATTGGCTTTAGCAGTGACTTTATCCTCACGAATTCGTTCAAGTCGAATATCAATCAATTTAAGGTTTTGTTTTGCATTGTCCATGCGGCGAATAGAGTCATGATAAGAACGCTCCCATGCTTTTCTGCGATTGACAAGCAGCTCATACTCATTATCGAGTTCCATCTTCCAATTTAAGGTATGGATTACCAGTAGCAATCGCCTTAAAATCGGATGCTGTCATGGTTTGTTCATCAATATCCTCTGCAGCACGCACAGGATTGCGAGACGTCATAATTTGAGTGATATATTTGAGCTTTGTTTCTTGGATTTGCCATAAGTAGTTATCAAATGACCCAGTAGTGATATAGTGGAACACTTGCACTTTCTTATAGATATTACCTTGACGAACCGATACGACCGTTACGTTGAATAATATCACTAGGCTTCCAAGGGACGTCTAAATGGTGTACAGCTTTCAAGCGACGTTGGACGTTAAGACCAGTACCACCTTTTTCAGTAGAAGCGATTAAAACACGAATTTCACCAGCATTCATTTGACGTGACAATTGAAGTTTAGCTTTTTTCGTATTGGCGTCGTGAATGAATGCAATCTCTTCTTCTGGGATACCACGCTCTACCAAAAGGTCTTTCAACTCTTGATAGATTGAAAATTGGTTAGGGCGAGGAGTTCCAAGGTCAGTAAAAATCATTTGTGTGCCACGGTGAGCCTGTTCTCTGTGATAGATAGCTTCTACTCTATCAACGACTTGCAACATCTTGTTATTGTCAGACAAGGTGTATTTTTTTTCGTTAAGGGTCGCATATCAAGAGCCAACTTACGAGCTTCACTCGTGATTTTTAACATGTTGTCTTCTGTTGGATCTACAGAACGAGATTTGATTTTATCAGAACGCTCAACTAAAAGATTAAGGTATTCTTTTTGAGCGTCTGTTAATTCACTTTTAACAGCAATCTTTTCTTCTTCTGGAACAGGAAGGTCTAGGTCCTCAGTCATGGCAATATCGGTTGTGATACGATAAATAGCCATTAGCTCTGGTAGGTTGGTAAATTTAGAGAAACGTTTACGTGAGACATACTTATCACCTGTAGGGTTTAGTTCGAGACTATTTTCAATAATACCAAACGCACCGACCCACGCATCGAAGTTATCCATACCAAAGTCCTCAAGGACATCTGGTTGGATGTAGTTCATCATTGTGTACATTTCACTAATAGAGTTTGAAACTGGAGTACCAGTCGCAAACACAACATTGGTGTAGTTATGCTCTTCTTGAATAGATCGAATTTTCATCTCCATATCAATATTTTGTTGAGCAGTTGTATTACCAATACCAGCTACGTTACCTAAACGAGTTAGTGGACGTACATTTTTGTACTTGTGCGCTTCATCGACAAAAAGCATGTCAACACCGAGGGATTCAAAATCAATGAAATCATCGGTACGACTTTGTGAGCTGTCACGCACTTTCATCAACTGCGCTTCATAGTTACGCTCAAGAGCTTTCGCTTGCTTGTAGCTAATTCTATCATCGTTTTCTTCGGCATAGTCTAGGACATCTTGCATTTCAGCAATCTTATCATTCAAGAACTGTACTTGGCGCTCTTGAGAGACTTTGATTTTTTGAAATTGACTGTGTCCAATAACAATTCCATCGTAATCACCAGTGATGATACGAGAGATGAATAAGCGACGGCGTGACTTTTCGAAATCTTGTTCAGTTGTCACGAACACTTTTCGTGTTGGGAAGAAACGCATGATTTCTTGTCCAAACTGAGCAGTCAGACTAGACGGCACAACAAACATCGGTTTATTGATAAGTCCTAGGTCTTTCATTTTGAATGCTGCGCTTGTCATGGTAAGGGATTTACCACTACCAACCTCATGCGCTAATAAAGCACGCTTGTCCTCAATAATACGTTGTACTGCATTGAGTTGATGCGGACGAAGTTCAGCACCTTTGATGAGACCGTCAATTTTTAAGTGACTTCCGTCATATTGGCGATTGACACGACGATTAAAAGTATCGTTATAAGCTGCTTCAACAACTTTAACAAGTTCATCGTCCTCTTCAACAAATGACTTAAAGGCTTCTTGTAATTGACGTTCAGCTTCACGTAGGTTTGCTGTCGCAACTTCGTCAACGACACGTTTAGGTTCTTCAGTAGTTCCAATGTTCTTTTGTGATAGTTGGCTGGTCAGAACCTAAGAGGTAGGTAAGAATGTCATGTCCACGTCCATACTTGGAGTTTTTCACGTAGACCAAATTTGATGTTTCCTTGGCGGTTCATGATACGATTTACAAATTTTTGTTTAATCCCACGTCCAATTTTGGTTGTGGTAATAACGTTGTCACATGCTTCATCCTCAAACGTCATATCATGGGAGTCACCAAGCACTTTCCATGCAAAGTAACCCACAACTCGATTTGGAATCCATGCAGAACCGAGGTTAAAGGAAATATCAGTAATCAGGACATCTTCTGGGATGACTTGTTCAAATTGTTCCACATACCACTCCCAGTCAGCAGCATTGTCCCCTTTTTCTAACAGCGATTGAGCAATATCACGTTTTGTACGCACATCTCCGGCGAGTGCTGCGTCTTTTATCTCATATGCGATAACATTACTTTGTTGATACCACTCTACGTCTATCATAATCAAAGTTCCAAGCTCTTCGACCAAGGTGTCTTTAGTGCTGTTTGGATAAACAGACATCATGAGGTCAAAGTCAACGCCACGTCCTTCAGAGAGACTTGTCATTAGCGCTTCATAAGCACTATCAACAATTTTCAATTTTTTAGGACGAACAAGCGCTTTTTTAAAGGCTTCTGACTTGATGTAGACAATTTTACTACTATCATTTTCGTCAAGCTCTTCTTCTTCCAAGCTCGCAATCAATGGATAACGGTCATCACGTTCAAACAACCGAGCGTTAGCAGCGAGATTGATAAAACCATATGTTGCCACAAAGTGGTCGTAGATGGTGTTTAATCTTGCTAGACCGAGTTTGAACTCATCTTTGTCATAATCACTTGTTGCTTGAATATCAATGACATCTTGATAAAGCATTTTTTAATCTTAATCATGCCAAGGATACGTGCATTTTCAGTTTTCTCAAGAGCTTTTTCGTAGAAGTATACACCTTTGTAAAGTCCTTTATTAGCACCTTTCGTTGATGGTGTAGGACTGATGTAAGTACTTGTTACGATACTGTCGTCTTTATCTCTAGCTTTTTCAAATTCTGAAATGACTTTATCAGAGTATTTCTTATCATAGTGAGAGAATACTCCATCTTTGTTTTGGTAAGACCATTTCAGCTGAACGACTAGATGGTCGGACACCTTCAGTATCACGATAGTAAATATTATTATTAGCGTCACAAGCGTACTCGTGCAAACGGATATTCAAGCGTTCAATAAGCTCAATATCTTCTTCTCCTACTAGTTCAACCACTTCAACATCGTTAGAGGTTGCCTTGGCTAAACCTTCAGCAAAGCAGAGATTTTTAAGAGCTTCATTTAAATCTTCCATTAGGTCGCTATCAGCAAAGCAAGAGAAAGTGTTGCTCCGTTAAAGTAGCGGATAGTGTAGTTTCCAAGAACTTGTTCGTTCTCTTCACCTTCTTCTTTTCGGAAGTAAGTATTAACGAACACTCGTCCTTCTTCATCCAAATCACTCTTTGTTAAACCGAAATAAAGTTCATCGTTTGATTCAAGACCGTTCTTTTGGAAGAATAGAATATCACTTGTTACAGTTGTTCCTGCAATAGCACGAAAAGCGTTATTAGGTAAGCGTACACCACCAAGAAAGGCGATGTTGTTAGCATCCAGTTCACGTAGAACTGAGCCTGTTCTCTTATCAACTGTTCCTGTAGATGTAATGACAGCTACAACTCCTTTATCTCTTACCAAGCGAGTAGCTTTAGAAATAAAGTAATCGTGGATGAGATAAACCTTACCGTTTTCATTATCGCGGATACGAAAGTCTCCAAATGGAACGTTAGTAATCACAAGGTCAAATGGGCTGTCCTTAAAATCAACCGTTTCAAAGCCTTGGACTTTGATGGTTGCTTCTGGAAACAGTTGTTTAGCAATAGCACCAGTAATAGTATCTAACTCTATCCCATATAGGGTTGAGTTAGACATAATTTTTTCTGGCATCGTTGCAAAGAAGATACCAGTACCCATTGATGGGTCTAGGATGTTACCACCTTTGAAACCATCTTCTAGTAAATGCTCCACATTTCACGAGCTATAGCAGGATCAGTGTAGTAAGCCGTTAGAGAAGATTGTTCCATTGCATGGTATTCTTCTTTGGTAACGAGCGCTTTTAATTCATTTCTTTCAGCTTCAAAGCGACTGCTGCGACTATCAAAGAAGTCGTTCGCTAATCCACCCCAGCCAACATAGCGAGCGAGGATAGCTTGTTCTTCAGCAAATGCTGTCTCTCCAGTTTCTTGGAGTTTTTTCACCAAGCGAATCGCTTGCATGTTAGCTTCGACTTTTTCAGCCTTAGTTTTTGGGAATGTAAAAGCGTCAGTCATTTTAAAGTTTGTCATGTTGTTTTCCTCCATAAAT
>NZ_UHFN01000003.1 GCF_900459405.1 Streptococcus hyointestinalis | reverse complement strand
AAACCAACAGAGATTGTCACAGAAGATGGTTCACGTTATGTCTTGATCCCATCTAAGACAATTGGTACAGAAAACGGTACAGTTGAAGGTGGTAAGACAATTGAGATCACTTATGTGTATAAGAAAGTTGCGAACTGGATCCACAAATTCCAGGTGTACCAGCAGGAGAAGAACCAAAAGTTCCATATCCATTCGACCCAGCCAATCCAGATGTACCAGTAACACCAACTCCAGATACAGTGATTCCAAACGTTCCAGGCTTCACACCAGTAGATCCTAAGACTAACGAACCATTGAAACCAGTTGATCCAACAGATCCAGGCAAGGGTTATGTACCACCAACACCAGAAGATTCTGGCGTTGACACACCAATCCCTTACGTTCAAAATGGTAACGTTGTGGTTAACTACGTGACAGAAGACGGTACAGTTATCAAGAATCCAGTTAAGGATGAAACTGAATGCACCTGCTGGTAAATCATACGATACAACTGATAACAAAACCAAATACTATCACTACAGAAGATGGTACAACTTATGAGCTTGTTCGTGTTGATGGTTCAGAAACTGGTACTGTTGTAGGTGGTAAGACAACTGAAGTAACTTACGTTTACCGTAAAGTGACTCCAGCTAAGAAGGTTGTGAACAAACCACGTTGACGAAAATGGTAACCTCAAAAAATTCGCACACCGCAAAGAAGAGGGTACACAACACCGAACAAGTCAATCCGCAGGATACGAGTTCACAGGTAAGGACTGTAACAGATCCAGATGGCAATACAACACACATCTAACCGTAAGGTTAAGAAAGTTGTAACAAACCACGTTGACGAAGATGGTAACCCAATGGCAACCGCAAGAAGAGGGTACAACACCTAATAAGTCAATCCCAGGATACGAGTTCACAGGTAAGACTATTACAGATGAGAATGGTAACACTACTCAACATCTACCGTAAAGTTGTTACTCCTGTTGACCCCAACTGACCCAGTTACCCCAGAAGATCCAACAGATCCAGTTACTCCTGTTGATCCAAAAAGCTCCAGTTCAGCCAGGTGTTCCAGTTCAAACCAGAAAACACCAGCTAAACCAACTTATGTTGCAGAAACTCTTTCCAAACACAGGTGAAGATAACTCAGCATCAGTTGCGGCTATGGGAGCAGGCATGATCCTTGCATCACTTGGACTTGCTGCAAAACGTCGTCGTAAAGAAGACTAATTGTAACAATAAAAAGAGGCATATTGCCTCTTCAGAATGAAGACAAACATCTCGATTGATGTTTGTCTTTTTCTGTGGCTCTTTGTCAACTGTAGTGGGTTGATGAAAAGCTAATATCTAGAGAGGACGAACTTCGTTCTCTCTTTCTTTATGTTCAAGGGTAACCGCCCCATAACAAGGTATCTATCTAATCACTCCCTCCTCCTGTATACTGTTAGAAAAACATAACTGGAGGATTTTATTATGTCACAGCCCATCGTCCCATTGACTATTCCCCAATCTCGCCGTGTTGAGAAGAAAGGTAGAAACGATATTCTGATGAAAATTCGTCTCAGAAAAGTAGAAGTCACTTTCTTCCAATCTATCAACTATGAAGTAATGGAAACGATTTTGGATAAGGTACTGCACTATGACCATACGACTCAGTGATTTAGGTCAAGTCTACTTGGTTTGTGGGAAAACGGACATGCGTCAAGGGATTGATTCTCTCGCCTACCTTGTCAAAAGTCAATTCAATCTGGATCCCTTTTCAGGTCAGGTCTATCTCTTCTGCGGAGGTCGAAAAGACCGATTCAAAGCTCTTTACTGGAACGGACAAGGATTTTGGTTACTTTACAAACGTTTTGAAAATGGAAAATTGACCTGGCCAAACAATGAAGAAGAGGTCAAGGCTCTAACTTCCGAACAGGTAGACTGGCTCATGAAAGGATTTTCGATCAATCCAAAAATAAATATTCCCGTGTTGTAAAATGAAGTGCAACAAAAAAGACATGCTCGTGATATACTAGAATTCCCCAACTCAGTATAGAAAGCAGATGAACATGTCCACTAATCATTCTACCAAAAAATCGTTATACTCACACCTTTCAGCCTCTGAACGCGAGAAATCAGCGCCTATCTCAAGATGGGTAAGAACCCCTCTGAGATTGCTCGTCTGCTTGGGCGTCATCGCTCAACCATCAGTCGTGAAATCAAACGAGGAAGTGTTTCTCAGGTTCAAGATAAGAACGGGAACGAATCTACTCACTTACTTTCCAGTGGTCAACGTGTTTATGAAACCAATCGTCGAAAAAGTGCTTATCATAAACTATCGTACTGCTCCCAGACCTTCTTCAAGGAACTGAGAAAGCCCTGAAAACGAAACTCGCTGTCACAGTGTCGATAGCTTTGTTCAAACTTACCGAGAAAAACATCCACTGGAAGTTATCCCTTCCACCAAGACAGTGTATCGTTACATCAAAGACGGACTGTTGAGGGTTAAACCGATTGATTTACCTAAGATGGTGTGCATCCGAAAACGGTCTAAAGTAAGGCCTAAGGCCACGAAGAAAATCTTAGGAAAATCCATTGAAGAACGTCCAGAAACTATTACTAATCGCTCTGAATTTGGACATTGGGAGATTGATTTGGTTCTTGGCAAGAAGACCAAAGGGGAAGCTGTTGTCATGACTCTAGTAGAGCGTCAAACACGATTTGCCATCGCTGTAAAACTGGCTAATAAACAAGCAGAAACTATCAATAGGGCTGTTAAGAGCCTACTATCACAGTACCCTATTCGCTCTATCACATCGGACAATGGCTCAGAGTTCAGTAGCTTGTCAGACTTAAAAGGTGTGGAAGTCTATTTTGCCCATCCTTATGCTTCTCATGAAAGAGGAACAAATGAAAATTTCAATGGTCTCTTGAGAGAGTTTCCCAAAAGGTGTCTCTCTTAACTCACTAACGACAGAAGAACTCAATCACTACGTCTCTGCTATCAATGACAGACCTAGACGACTTCACAAGTATAAAACCGCAAATATTTTGTTTGGGCTAGCCCAAACAGCTTAACCTCTGGAACTCTAGTTATCAATGAACTTGCACTTGACTTGACAAAAAAAAAAAAATATTTCAAAAAGTCGTGATTTCTATTGAAATCATGGCCTTTCTTTGTGTATAATGAGATAAAAAGAAGGAGGTTCGAGCGTATGGATGAGTTATTGGCAATTATTAAACAACAGACCTCAACGATTGAACAACTTACCAACGAGTTGAGCCTCCTTCGTGAACAGGTTGAGTATCTGAGACAGAAACTCTACGGAAAATCATCAGAGAAGGTTGTGTATCAACCAGGTCAGCTGAGCTTGTTTGGGGATGAAATTCTCCCTGAAGAAGAAGCTGACTTACCCAGTTGAAACAGAAACGATTACCTATAAACGCAAGAAAGCTAAGGGAGTTCGTCAGGCTATTTTCAGCCAATTCACTCCAGAGATTGTTCATCACGAATTGCAGGGCGAAGATTGTACCTGTCCAGACTGTCATGGTCAGTTGAAGGAGATTGGCTCAGCTGTTCAACGACAAGAATTGGTCTTTATTCCTGCACAATTAAAGCGGATTGACCATGTTCAACACGCATACAAGTGTCAGGCATGTAGTCAGAAGAATCTGAGCGAAGATTATCAAGGCTCCTGTTCCTAAGGCACCTTTGGTACACAGCTTGGGCTCAGCCTCTATCATCGCCCACACCATTCACCAGAAGTTCAATCTGAAGGTGCCCAATTACCGTCAGGAAGAGGATTGGAACAAGCTTGGTCTGCCATCAGTCGCAAGGAAATGGCCAACTGGCACATCAAGTCTAGTCAGTATTATTTCGAGCCGATTTATAATCTGTTACACGAGAAATTGTTGGAGCAGCCTATTCTCCATGCGGATGAAACTTCCTACAAGGTCTTAGAAAATGATAGCCAGTTGACCTTCTACTGGACTTTCTTGTCTGGGAAGCATGAGAAAAAGGGAATTACCCTCTATCATCATGACAAACGACGGAGTGGATTGGTTGTGGAGGAATTTCTTGGAGTTATGCGGGTTATGTACACTGTGACATGTGGTCAGCCTATCGGCAGTTAGACAAGGCTCAGTTGGTTGGCTGTTGGGCTCATGTCAGAAGAAAATTCTTTGAGGCGACTCCTAAGAAGACAGACAAGACTTCTTTAGGAGCTAAGGGATTAGCTTATTGCGACCGCCTGTTTTCCTTGGAGAATGACTGGGCTGACTTGTCTACTGAGGAACGGCTACATAAACGCCAGACAGAGTTGGCACCCTTGATGGACGAGTTCTTTAATTGGTGTCGCAATCAGGCCGTTTTGCCAGGTTCCAAATTGGGTACTGCAATGGAGTATAGCCTCAAATACGAAACCACCTTCCGAACCGTTCTCTCGGATGGCGATTTAGTCCTGTCCAACAATATGGCTGAGAGGGCTATGAAGACCTTGGTGATGGGACGTAAAAATTGGCTGTTCTCTCAAAGCTTTGAGGGGGCCAAGTCGACAGCTATCATTTTGAGTCTTTTGGAAACTGCTAAACGACACGGTCTTGATGCAGAGAAATATATGACCTATCTTCTAGAACACTTACCTAACGAAGAGACGCTCGCAAAAAAAAGAAGTTCTGGAGGCTTATTTACCATGGGCTGAAAATATTCAAGAAAAGTGCAAATAGAAAAAGGTTCCAGAGTCGACAGGACTTTGGAGCCTTTTCAACATACCTTGTTATTGGGCGGTTACGACTTTCCAACCATCGACCACCACGCTTATGAGCTTGGCAAATGCGCTTTTTAGACAAGCCATCTCCCCAACTAAGCAAGAACGTCCCTTTACTTCTAAACTTATCTGGCGCTAAAAAACCACCTCCGCTTGGAGGTGGTTTTCTGTTACTCAATGATGAGTAGAGTGATTAAGCTTCATCATCTGCTTTTTTCTTTTTCTTCTTACCAAGGAGGAAGGCTCCAAATAGAGCGCCACTTCCTAGAAGATCTGCACTAGAAGCGTCGTCACCTGTACTTGGCAATTTAGCATTTGCTGGTTTTTGACGTGGCGTTTCGCTTGTGCTGTGGTTGTTAGAAGATGACTCTGAGCTTGATACTGATACTGATTCTGATGATGAGACTGACTCATATGATGAAACTGATTCTGAGCTTGAGACTGACTCTGAACTGCTTACTGATTCTGAACTTGAGACTGATTCAGAACTTGAGACTGACTCTGAGCTTGATACTGATTCTGAGCTACTTACTGATTCAGATGTTGAGACAGATTCTGAGCTGCTTACTGATTCAGATGATGATACTGACTCTGAGCTACTTACTGATTCAGACGCTGATACTGATTCTGAGCTTGATACTGACTCAGACGTTGATACTGACTCTGAGCTTGAAACTGATTCTGAGCTTGATACTGATTCAGATGATGACACTGACTCTGAACTTGAAACAGATTCTGAGCTTGATACTGATTCAGATGTTGATACTGATTCTGAGCTACTTACTGATTCAGATGATGACACTGACTCTGAGCTACTTACTGATTCAGACGTTGATACTGACTCTGAGCTACTTACTGATTCAGATGTTGAGACTGATTCTGAGCTACTTACTGATTCAGATGTTGATACTGATTCAGACGCTGATACTGATTCTGAGCTTGAAACAGATTCTGAGATGGATTCGGATACAGATTCGCTAACTGACTCGGAGATGGATTCAGATACAGATTCGCTAACTGACTCGGAGATTGACTCTGATACTGATTCACTTACGGATTCTGAGATGGACTCGGATACAGATTCACTCACGGATTCTGAGATGGATTCTGAAACGGATTCAGACACAGATTCTGAAATTGATTCTGAGATGGATTCTGAAATTGACTCGGATACTGACTCGGATACAGATTCTGAGATTGACTCGGATACAGATTCTGAGACGGACTCTGACACAGATTCTGAGATGGATTCTGAAACGGATTCAGACACAGATTCTGAAATTGATTCTGAGATGGATTCAGATACTGACTCAGACACGGATTCTGAAATTGACTCGGATACTGACTCGGATACAGATTCTGAGATTGACTCAGATACGGATTCTGATACTGATTCTGAGATTGATTCTGAAACGGATTCTGAAACGGATTCAGACAGATTCTGAAATTGATTCTGAGATGGATTCAGATACTGACTCAGACACGGATTCTGAAATTGACTCGGATACGGATTCTGAGACGGACTCTGACACAGATTCTGAGATTGACTCAGATACTGATTCTGAAACGGATTCTGAAACGGATTCAGACGCAGATTCTGAAATTGATTCTGAGATGGATTCAGATACTGACTCAGACACGGATTCTGAAATTGACTCTGATACTGACTCTGAAACGGACTCGGATACAGATTCTGAGAATTGACTCTGATACTGATTCGGAGACGGATTCCGAAACGGACTCACTTACTGACTCGCTTACTGATTCTGATACTGACTTCAGAGATTGACTCAGATACAGATTCTGAAACGGATTCAGACACTGACTCAGATACTGATTCTGAAACGGACTCGGATACTGATTCTTGAAATTGACTCAGACACGGATTCTGAGACTGACTCTGACACAGATTCTGAAATTGACTCAGACACGGATTCTGAGACGGACTCACTTACTGACTCGGATACAGATTCTGACACTGACTCGCTTACTGACTCAGAAATTGACTCAGACACGGATTCTGAGACTGACTCTGACACAGATTCTGAAATTGACTCAGACACGGATTCTGAGACGGATTCAGACACTGACTCGCTTACTGATTCTGAGATTGACTCTGAAACGGATTCAGACACTGACTCGCTGACTGATTCTGAGACGGACTCAGAGATTGACTCAGATACAGATTCTGAAATGGATTCTGAGACGGACTCTGAGACGGACTCAGACACAGATTCTGAGATTGATTCTGAGACTGACTCGGATACAGATTCTGAGATTGACTCTGATACTGACTCAGACACGGATTCGGAGATTGACTCTGAGACGGATTCGGAAACGGACTCACTTACTGACTCGGATACAGATTCTGAGATTGATTCTGATACGGATTCAGACACTGACTCGGATACAGATTCTGAGATTGACTCAGATACAGATTCTGAAATTGATTCTGATACGGATTCAGACACTGACTCGCTACTGATTCAGATACTGACTCTGAGACTGACTCAGATACAGATTCTGAAATTGATTCTGAGATTGACTCAGACACGGATTCTGATACTGACTCAGATACTGACTCGGATACAGATTCTGAAACTGACTCGGAAATTGATTCTGAGACTGACTCTGAGATTGACTCGGATACTGACTCAGAAATTGACTCGGATACGGATTCTGAAATTGATTCTGAAACGGATTCAGACACTGACTCAGAGATTGACTCTGAAACGGACTCGGATACAGATTCTGAGATTGACTCTGAGACTGACTCGGATACAGATTCTGAGATTGACTCTGATACTGATTCTGAGACTGACTCAGACACAGATTCTGAAATTGATT